>JBATGO010000296.1:0-13404 GCA_049665845.1 Pseudomonadales bacterium
TCGCTGGCAGCGAAATTTCAAAGCCGTCTTCACCGGTGTAACCGGTGCGGGAGATATAAATATCCGTGCTTGCACTCTCGTCCTGCGCAGCAGCGGTATGCGACGGCGTGCCAAAACCATACAACTGCGCAGGAAGGCCACGCATAAAACCGAGCTGGTCCAGCGCGCTTTTGAGATCGGGCAACAATTCGACCAGCGCGCGCTGTGCCTTGGGGCCCTGCAGTGCAAGCAAGGCCTGCGCCGGGAAATGTTCGATCTGCTCGGCTGCAAAATACGCACGCAAATGGGCAAGATCGACCTCGATGCGCGAAGCGTTCAGCACCAGCATGAATGCGTTTTCGCCGCGACGCGTGACAATCAGGTCGTCGAGTATTGTGCCACTACTGGTGGGAAAAAACGTGTAGCAGCAATGATCGGGCGGCAAGGCTTCGAGATCGACCGGCAACAGTCGCTCTAGCTCGCGCGCCGTGCAGCGCACCAGCACCTGGCCCATGTGCGAGACGTCAAACAGGCTCGCTGCCCTGCGCGTATGCAGGTGCTCGGCGACAATACCCCGGTATTGCACCGGCATCGCGTAGCCGGAAAAGGGCACCATGCGGGCACCCTGCTCAAGGTGCAGCGCGTACAGCGCAGTGCGTCGTTCGCCTGCTTCGGCCATGTCGTTCCTCGATCGGAATATTGGCCAGCGCATTGCGCCAACCAGAAGTACACGGAGCACATACCCCACACCAGAGGCGGATCTTAAGCAGCAACAGGGTATAAGTAAAATTAATCATTGTGATAGAATCATTTGAAATTTAAATGATTAAGCAGCCTGCCCCCAGCGAGGCCAGCGTCCACTTCTTCCACTATGCGCAACCTGCCCACCGACGCGCTGCGCGCGTTTGTAGTTACTGCCGAACTCGGTTCGGTTACCGCCGCCGCGGAACAACTCGGCCGCTCGCAGCCCGCCACCAGCCTGCAAATCAAGAAACTCGAGCAAGCGCTGGGCAGTGAGCTGTTCCTGCGCCTGAAACGCTCGCTGTCGCTGTCGGCTGACGGGCGCGTCGCTTTCGACATGGCGCGCGAGATGCTGGCTGCGAACGACCGCCTGGTCGCCCGCTTTGCGAAGGCAGAACTGGGAGGACAGATTCGCCTCGGCATTCCCAGCGAATTCGCCACCACGTTGCTGCCAAAGATCATCGGCCGCTTTGCTTCCGCCTATCCCAATGTGGCACTTGAGGTTTTCAGCGATCTCAGTCGCAACCTGTTATCGGCTGAACAGCGCAGCCAGTATGACCTGGTGCTGGCGCTGCACGACAATCACTCGGCAAATCGCCGCGGCCTGATTCGCTCCGACGCGCTGGTCTGGGTAGGCAGCCCGGACCACGCCCTGCAAAAACAGCAGCCTCTGCCCCTGGTGCTGGCCCAGGACGGCTGCCTTTACCGCAAGCGCACGTTGCGCGCGCTGGACAAAATTGCCAGGCCCTGGCGCATCGTGCATACCAACCCGGATCTCTCCGGTATCGAAAGTGCGCTGCAGGAAGGACTGGGCATCACAGTGCTCGCTCGCAGCACCGTGCCCGCAGGCTTGCAGGTAATCGGCAGTGGCAGCGGCGGTGACAGCCTGCCAGCATTGGGCAGCATTGACATCAGCCTGCAGTATGCCAAAAGCAGCGCCTCGACCGCGACCGGGCGGCTTGCAGAATTTATTCGCGCGAGCCTGACCTGATGCTGCCAGCCATGATCATGAATCTGCCTTACTATCTTCTGAACACCGATTTTTCAGGCATCGCTTTTTCCAAATTCGCATTGCCCAACATCACCTTTCCCAACATCGATTTACCTTGCGGCAATGCCTGGCCCTAAGCGACCTGTACTGTACAGTTTCCGGCGCTGCCCCTACGCAATCCGGGCACGCATGGCGCTGTGCTATGCCGGCATCGCGGTAGAGTTGCGCGAGGTATTGCTGCGCGACAAGCCCGCAGCGATGCTGGCCGCATCGGCCAAAGGCACGGTACCGGTGCTGGTACTTGAGAGCGGGCAGGTACTGGATGAAAGCATCGACATAATGGCCTGGGCGCTTGCGCAGCACGACCCGGACGACTGGCGCCGCGCGTGTGAGCGCAGCGCAGCGGCAATGCAGCAAAAACTGATCGCGCAATGCGATGGCGAGTTCAAACACTGGCTCGATCGTTACAAATACGCCGATCGCTTCCCCGCGCAAAGCGCAGAATACTATCGCGCAAAGGCTGGGCACTTTCTGCTTGCACTGGATACCCGATTGCAGCAACAGGCGTATCTGCTCGGGACAAGGCCTTGTCGCGCGGATATCGCGATATTCCCGTTCCTGCGCCAGTTTGCTGCGGTAGATCGCGCGTGGTTTGAAGCCAGCCAATACACCTCGCTCAAGCGCTGGCTGCAGACATGGCTGGCGGCGAACACCTTTGCCGCGGTGATGAGAAAATACCCGCCCTGGCACGAGGGCGCGCCGGGCATTGCGGAAGACTGGGCGCCCTGATCGCAGGCCCTGGTGGTTGTTTACAGATGCTGGTTGCAGGAGACGTTCGCAGTACCTGGTTACAGGCCTTGCATGGAGGACCTAGTCGAAGGCCTTGATCAGGCTGCCAAGGGTTTCCTTGGCATCGCCGAAGATCATGCGCGTGTTCTCCTTGAAGAACAGCGGGTTGTCGATGCCGGCAAACCCTGAAGCCATCGAGCGCTTGAGTACGAACACCGTGCGGGCCTTGTCAGCGTTGATCACCGGCATACCGTAGATCGGGCTGCTCTGCACTTCACGCGCAGCCGGGTTGACCACGTCGTTGGCGCCAATGATCACCGCCACGTCGAATGTTTCGAGGCGCGGATTGACCTGGTCCATCTCCAGCAACAGGTCGTAGGGTACGTCGGCCTCGGCCAGCAACACATTCATGTGACCGGGCATACGTCCGGCAACCGGATGGATCGCATACACCACTTCGCAGCCATTGGCTTCCAGCAACTCCTGCAGTTCTTTCACCGCGTGCTGGGCCTGCGCCACCGCCATGCCGTAGCCCGGCACTATCACCACACTGCCGGCGGCCTCAAGAATATAGTAGGCATCTTCCGGCGTCAGCGGTTTCACTTCTCCCTGCTCGATCACAGGACCCTGCGATTTAACCACCGCGCCGAAACCGCTGAACAACACATGGCTCAGCGACCGGTTCATCGCCTTGCACATGATGTTGGTAAGGATTATGCCGCTGGCACCGACCAGCGAACCGGCCACAATCAACAGGATATTGCCGATCGCAAATCCTGCCGCCGCCGCTGCGACACCTGAAAAACTGTTCAGCAGCGAAATCACCACCGGCATATCGGCACCGCCAATCGGCAACACAAATGAGACACCGAGCACCAGCGCCAGCACAACTGCCGTATACAACCATACCTGGCTACTCGAGTCGGCGATAAACATGCCCGCGCAAACCAGTACTGCGATCAGGATCAGGCTATTGACCACGCGCTGGCCTGTGTAAACGAAGGGCCGACCGCTGATGCGTTCACTGAGTTTGCCATAGGCCAGCAACGAACCGGTAAAAGTCAGGCCGCCGATCAGGATCGAAATGAATACGGTAACCAGCATGAAGGCCGGCACCGGCGCGAGCTCAGTTGCGTGCAGCATTGCAATAGCCAGCGCAGCCCAGCCAACCAGCAAACTGGCAAGGCCACCAAAGCCGTTAAACAGCGCAACCATTTCCGGCATCGACGTCATCGCGACGGCGCGCGCGGCAATTGCGCCAATCAGGCCACCTGCAACAATGCCTCCGGCAATGTACTGGTATTCGACAATGTTCTTATCGACCAGCGTGACGATCACCGCGCACAGCATACCGACGGCAGAAATGAAATTGCCGCGACGCGCGGTATCGGGCGAACCGAGCAACTTCAGGCCAAAGATAAACATCACCGCCGAAGCGACGTAGACCAGGTTGATGAGCATTACCTCAGACATCACTTACCACCCTGGCTTTTCTTTTTGAACATCGCGAGCATGCGGTCGGTGACCATGTAGCCGCCGACTACGTTGATCGTTGCAAACGCGACTGCAAAGGTACCCAGCCAGGTCGCCAGCTCCTGCTGCGCAAGCCCGGCCGAGGCCAGCGCGCCAACCAGCGTGATACCGGAAATCGCGTTGGAACCCGACATCAGCGGCGTGTGCAGCGTCGACGGGACCTTGTTGATCAGCTCGAACCCAAGAAATATGGAGAGCACAAATACAAAGGTGAGAAAAATAATTTCCATGAACTTCTCCGCGGAGCCTATTTGCCACCCTTGCGCAGCTTGGCAATGACTTCGTTGACAATGGCTTGCTCGTGAGTGACTACGCAGCCGACCAGGTCGTTTTCAAAATCGACTACAAACCTGTTCTTTTCTGCATCCCAGAATTCTTCTACCAGGTTAAACAGGTTACTCGAATACATCTGTGAGGCGTCGCGCGCCACTTCATTTGCCCAGTTGCCGGTACCGACCACGTTGACGCCATTGATCTCGACAACTTCGCCGGGCACCGAGCCTTCAACATTGCCACCGGTTTCGGCGGCCATATCGATTACCACGCTACCCGCACGCATGCCGGCGACAAAATCGCGCGGCACTATAACGGGCGGCTTGCGGCCAAATACCTGCGCAGTAGTGATTACGATATCTGACCCGGCAATCACGCTGCGCTGCGCCTCGCGCTGCATTTCCAGCTGCTCAGGCGTAAGTTCGCGTGCATAACCGTCTTTGGTCGAACCGGTTTCGCCAAGGTCGATTTCGAGAAACTTTGCGCCTACCGATTGCACCTGCTCGGCAACTTCGCTGCGCGTGTCGAACGCAGTAACCTGCGCGCCAAGACGCTTGGCTGTAGCGATGGCCTGCAAGCCGGCTACACCGGCGCCGATCACGAAAACCTTGGCCGGCTTTAGCGTTCCTGCGGGAGTCATCATCATCGGCAGAATCGACGGCAGGTAACTCGCAGCTTTCAACACCATGACGTAACCGGCGAGGTTGGCCTGAGAACTGAGTGCGTCCATTTTTTGCGAACGCGTGCTGCGCGGGATCATTTCCATACTGATCGCGCTGACGTTGCGCTCGCAGAGCGCATCTATTAACGACGTTTCGTTGAAAGGATCGAGAAAACTGGCGTGCACGCTGCCCGGTTTAAGCTGCGCGACCTCGTCAAGAGAGGGCTTGCGCACGCGCAATACCATATCGGCTTCGCCTAACAGGTTTGCGCGATCACTGCGGATCTGTGCGCCGGCCTCGGCATATTCGCCGTCGGGAAAACCGGCTGCTACTCCGAGACCTTCCTCGACCTGCACTTCGGCACCGAGACTCACCAGCTTCTTTACCGAATCCGGGACCAGCGCTGCGCGCTTTTCACCAGCTTCAATTTCTTTGGGAATCGCGATGCGCATATTACTGTGCTTCCCCTGTTGCTTGCCGCCGTGGCTATGTCAACGCCACTGTGCCCGGGTGACTGTGTTTTTGTAGGTGGCCATTAAAGCCGTGCCGGCCCACACTTCTGTTCGCACCGCGCGAAGCGCGTGCGGCTAATGCAACAGCAGGCGCAGCTTTTGCCTGCTTGTGTTTACGCCGGGGTCGGAATTTGC
This sequence comes from Pseudomonadales bacterium, assembly GCA_049665845.1. GTDB lineage: Bacteria > Pseudomonadota > Gammaproteobacteria > Pseudomonadales > UBA7434 > UBA7434. The sequence continues at coordinate 5,616 of JBATGO010000296.1, forward strand.
CGCCAGGTGCGCCGCGCGGGAGAACCAGAGCAACCGCACTCAGGATGCGGGGCGCGGGCGGCCGGTCATGTGCCCGTCAAAATGGTGGCGCGCAATGTTAAAGGAAATAGAATTTTTGGCAAGCGGGGGTTTAAACGGGCAGGCCACGCGATCGCGTGGCCTGGTAAGGTGTTGACAGTTTCAACAGGGTTGTTTAGGCATCCTCTGCCGAGGTAGTGCGCCGGTCCTGCTTGCGACGATCCTCGCTCGCCTGGATCCGGCCCTTGTCCTGTTTGCGACGATCCGTGCCTTCGCGTTCTTCAAGTGCTTCGTCTATCTGGTCGAGGATATTGAGCTCCTCAAGCTTTTCGCCAGCTTCGTTATGCATGATGCTCGCTCCTGTGTGGTCTCTCGTATCGCAAGAGTCGTGGTGGGACTGCGCGCCTCTACTGCGGAACCTCGCGCTAATCTCCTCAAGTGTAGTGCAAAGTCATGCTTTTACCATCGCGGCTGGCGCTGGCGTCCCGGCAGCGACACTCTTTCACTGCCGTGCAAAATTACGGCATATCCTCATCCGCCTTTTTGAGTAAAGTTTGTACAGTGTCGCTGGCGCTGGCTTCTGCAAGCCCAGCCACAAGGCTGATCTTGATACGCTGCCGGGCAAAATGAAACGGGCTGCGACGCACCAGGCTGTCGATATCTGACAATAGGCCGCGCGCATCATCGACTGCGGTTTCAGGCAGCAACAGCAACAGGCTTGCGTCGGTGCCGCGACCGATGAAGTCGACACCGCGCAGCGCGCCACGCAGTATACGAGCGATCAAATGCAGTGCTTTCTCGACGGCTGCCTCGCCGTACCGCTCAAGCAATTGCGCATGTTGCGTTATTTCAATAACGGCCAGGCAAAATGTGTGATCGAAACGCTGCAGGCGCTCAAGCTCTACCTGCAAGTGGTGTTCCAGCGCAGCGCCGGCGAGCAGGCCGGTACTGCGATCGAAGCCAGCGCCGCGCGCGGTGTGAAACCAGTCGGCGATCTCGCCCAGCAGCGCAGCGAATTCGTACCAGTTGATGCCCTGCTCGATCTTCTGAAACTGTTGATCCAGCGCACCAGGGGCGACCGAGCGAACGGCCTCGCCATGCAGCAGGCGCGCGAGCGCCCCTTCTATCGCGTCGGCGACCGTGGTGTAAACAGGCAGGCCTGCCAGCTCAGCAGGCACTCCCGGGGCGCTGCCCGTTACCTCATCACGCTGGAGCGGCATAGCGCAACTTTCAAGCACATGTCGTTGCAGTTCGACGTAGTCGGCCAGCAGTTGTGCCGCGGGCTGTTGTGCGTCGCGAGCGCGATCGAGAAACGCGGCCAATGCTTCGCGCAATCCGGAGTCCGGGCCCAGTGCGAGCAGTTGCGCGCAACAATCGCAGAGTGCTCGCAGGATGCCGGCTTCGTCGCCTGCCAAGGCTCGGCCCGGGGGGTGAGGGGGTTTGGCGGAGGATTCGGCCACTGCGGGCTCCCGCGATTGTACAAGTGCAGTATTACAAGGGAGCCGCAAGCAACTCCAGCAAGGCACTTCGCGCTAGAAGCTAAAAGTTTAGCTGCGTGTCGCTGCGCAAGCGAAAAGCCGCAGCAGGCGCGATAGCTGAGGGATGCTAGCTCGCCTGGGCGGCCGCTTTGCTGCCGGCTGCGCGCAGGGCCTTGCGCTCCTGCTCGATAAGAAAGTTGGTCACGTCGAGCATTTGCGGCTGGCCGCCGGCCATGCTGGTACCAATGCGATACTTGCCGTTGACAATGATTTCCGGCGTGCCCTGTGCACGATAGTGTTTGCGCAGGCGTTTCTCGGCCTGGTTAACCCGGGTTGTAATCGCAAAGGATTTATACAGCTCGGCAAACTTTTCCTCACTGATACCGTGCCTGGCGAATACCTCGGCAAATTTTTTCTCGTCGTCGAGCGAGCGATTTTTTACCAGCAGCTCGAACAGCTCGGCGTGCAGCTCGTGGGGCGCGTCGGCGGCTTCTGCGACGTAGTAGAGCGTTGCGTGAGAACGCATCTGCGGGCGCCACACGGCGGGCGTTTTCCGCAATTCAACATCGGCAGGTGCGCTCTGCTGCCAGCCATGCAGCAATGGCTCAAAATCCTGGCAGTGGCCGCAGCCGTACCAGAAAATTTCCATCACTTCGATCTTGTCGCCCCTTACTATCTTTACCGGCGACGGCAACACTTCGTAATGCGTGCCGGCAACGTATTTTGGCGGTGCGAGCGGCTGCGCAACCGCAAACCGGGCGCTACCCAACGCAACCAGGCTTGCTAATACAGCCAATGAAATAGTTTGGACTCGAAAAAACTTGTGCATGGCTTTTGTCCCCGGCGCTACGGCCGCAATCCTTCGATGTAGCTGGCGACCGCTTTGATTTCGTTTTCGTTCAATCGTTCCGCAATACCCCGCATGACCCTGCCCTCACCGTCGTTCATACGGCGCCCCTCGGCAAAATGGCGCAGCTGCAGCGCGATATAGTCGGCATGCTGGCCGGCAATCATCGGGTATTTGGCCGGTGCATTGCCGAGCCCCGCCGGCCCATGACAGCCGGTACAGGCGGCAATGCCGCGCTCGTGATTGCCATTGCGATATATTTCGCGGCCCAGCTCAACCAGTTCCGGATCTGCTGCACCCGACGTTTGCGTCTGGCTAGCAAAGTATGCGGCCATATCTGCCAGCTGCTGGTCACTGAGATTGTCGAGCAGCCCGGCCATCAATGCGATGTCACGCGCGCCGCTTTTGATATCCTGCAATTGTTTGAGTAAGTAGGGTTCACCCTGGCCGGCCAGTTTGGGGTTGGCTGGCGAAGCGCTGTTGCCGTCCTGCCCGTGGCAGGCCGCGCAAGTGCCCACCAGTTGTTTGCCCGCGGCGGGGTCGCCTGCAGCCAGGGCGAGTGGCAATGCCAGCAGCCAGGCAACGCAAACGGCGAACAATCCTTTTGCAGCGCGTGCGCGTGAACCCAGCGTGACGGGCTGCGTTGTGACATGGCGAAACGAAATGCAGATAGTCATATTGAGCGATGCCTTTGGGTATTGACGATGGCGCCCTGCGAGCGTGCAGATCAAAAGCTGGTGGCGCAATGAATGAGCGACCGCGTCGGCCGACGCAACCGGGACAGCACAGGATTTTAGCACTGGCTGCAAAAACGCTGCAAAGCGCTATTGCTGTGCATATTGCGAAACAGCACGGCCAGTTGGTCGATGCGGGGCACACCATGGCTGCAGCAGGCTTGTACTGGAGGCCCTGCCTTGCTAGCGTGCGGCCCCCGGCCAACGGTAAAAGCCCGAGATGAGCGATACACCAGAACAAACTGCAGCAGAGCGCGGAACAGCGACGCTACCGCGTGCCCGCGAGCTGGCCAACTATTTTCGCTCGGCCAGCTTCCTGACCAGCGCGGCAACGTTCTCGCAGTGCCCCGATATTGCCACCCGCGAGGTCGCCTTTGCCGGCCGCTCCAACGCCGGCAAGTCCAGCGCGATCAACCTGATTTGCGACCAGAAGCAGCTCGCACGCACCAGTAAAACGCCTGGTCGCACCCAATTACTGAACTTTTTCGCTCTGCACGACGGCAAACAGCTGGTCGACCTGCCCGGCTACGGCTTTGCGAAAGTGAGTGAGGCGAAGAAGCGCGAATGGCAAAAACAGATGGGCAACTACCTGGAAAAACGCCGTGCACTGGCTCTGCTGGTGCTGCTGGTGGACTCGCGCCACGCGCTGCAGGCCTTCGACCGCATGATGCTCGATTGGGTGAAGGCCTGCAGCATGCCCTGCCATGTGCTACTGACCAAGTCAGACAAGCTCTCGCGCAATCGGGGCAAACAGGCACTGTATGCGCTGGAACATGAACTGCAAGATGTGGATTGTGCCAGCGCGCAGTTGTTTTCGGCGCATTCTGGCGAAGGATTGGATAAGGCGCGCGCGGCTATCTATACCGCGCTCAACCTGTAGCCATTGTATTGTGGGGTCAGAGAGCCTAGTCGTCAGTTAAGGTAAAAAATTCGCTGCCAGGCACAAGGAACTGACCAACCAGGAAGTCCCAGCTTGTGGGCCTGAACAACTCGAAAATGTCGTCCCCGTCTCCATCAACCTGTGCAACCGTGAGTCGACTGGAATCGGGTTGCGCAGGAATCAGACCCTTGCTGTTATCGCCGCCTGTAATCTCGATCGCACCTTCGTGGGGGTAATTGTCGAAGAAACCGGCCAGGCTGCTGGCGCCCGCGGGATCGGGGTATGGCACGGTAGAAAAACCTATGGACGCACCGTCGGTCTGGCTTTCAACCTCCACGTTATCCAGCGTCAACGAATAATCGCCGAGCGCAGCGCCACCGCCACCACCGCCGGCAGCGAAGACTTGCCTGCGAATTTCATCGAAAGTGAATACCAGTGGTCCGCCCAACAGTGCGCTGCCACTTTGCAGGATAAAACTGCCGTTGGTCAGGCGCATATCGGATACATCTGCCAGTGCATCAAACGCGCCTACATTAGTCAGTACTGGCGCAAGGGTAATGTCGAAATCCACCGAACCACTGGTGATGGTTTCACTATCTCCGGCACGCCAGGCCAACACGCCGTTCTGGTACTCGTAGTCCTGGAATGTCGCAGTGCCAACCATCCGTCGTGGCAGCGGATCGACCGAGGTCACATCTGAGCCCGCAGCAAACGTCACAGTCATGATACCTGCGACGGTACTGGGCGCTCGCTCATAATTGGTCGCAGCCGAAAGATCACAGCCCTCGACATTATAGGAAAAGACCATTTGGTCACCCTGGGTCAGGGAGTCGCTGAAATCGATGTCGCGAAACTCTACCGCATAGATACCACTGAGATTATCGTTGGCGTCTGCCTCGACCTGGCATCCGTCCAGCAAAAAGGGATCCAGTGGATTCGGATTGGTATTGGAATCGGCAAAAAACTGGTCGACATTGAGCGGCCCTGCCGACCCGGTCGATGTGAATGTATAGGGCAGTACCCGGTCGAGTGGATCGAACGCGTCGGGCGTGTCGCCAAAAGCAGTGGCATTCGCCGAGTTATCTTCCGGCGCGCGGTTGTAAAGATAGGGCTTGAGCGCACGCATGATCTCGCTGGCAATCATGTTCACACGCTGCGCTACGTCTTCGATACTGCCACGAATATTGTCTTCGTTTAGGACTATCGGCCCGGCTCCGCCAGTCGAGGTGCTGATACCACCGCTTCCACCGGAATCGCTGCCACCGCCTCCCACATCTGCCGTCGTGCCGCCGCCGGACTTGCTGCAACCAGCAGCCATTAGCGCAATTGAAAGAACTAGGATAATTTTATTCAGGGGCATCACAGGCTCCAGCGATGACAGGAAATCGGGGCTTTGTTTGATCGGTTACATTAGTCCGGCTACGTTTGACCGGCCACATGGCCGGAAGACACAGGGCTGCAATATGCCAAATCATAAAGCACACGCCTGCAGCCGGTTAGCAGCTAAGGAGTATAGACGGCGGTCCGAATCTCCCTGCCGGTAATCGTAAATACTTCACGATTACCGAGATAAATCCTGCCCGTGATTTCGAAACGGCAGGCAGCGCTGCCCGCGAAAGTACCGCTTTGTATAATTGTTAGACAGACGCCGGCAATCTTGACCATGCAAGCGTAATGAGCAGCGAGCCTTGCGGGACAAATCCGCATTCCTTTGCCAGCATGCAAGCCATAAAAAAAGCGCCTTGCGGCGCTTTTTTCATTACTCTCGAAAAAAACAATCAAGCCGTCGCTGTTAACGCACCGAATCGCCGGGCGTTACCAGCAGTTCAACGCGTCGGTTCAGCGCCCGGCCAGCCGGCGTGGCGTTGGATTCACGCGGCTCAAGCTCACCACGCCCTTCGGCAATGAGCCGGTAATCGGCAACGCCCTTGCGCACCAGGTAATTCCTGACCGACATGGCCCGGCGCTCAGAAAGTGCCTGGTTGTAGGCTTCAGAGCCGCTGCTGTCAGTGTGTCCGACGACGCGGGCACGCGAGTCATATTTCTCGAGCACGTCGGCAACCTTGTCGAGACTGGCATAAAACGACGGCTTGACCGAGGACTGGTCGACGTCGAAAGTCACTTCGTTGTCGAATGTCAGCTTGAGCAAGTCATCGCGCACGCGCTGGATTTCAATTTCCGAATTGCGCTGCTCGGCTGCGAGTGCGTCGCGAAAGGCCTGTTCCTGCTTGTCCATGTGCCGACCGATGCCCGCTCCGGCAGCCGCACCGACCACCGCGCCGGTGATAACGCCGCGATCCCGGTTGCCGTCATCGTCAAGCTGGCCGCCAATCACAGCGCCCGCCACTGCACCGACAACTGCACCGATCGCAGTCTTGTTGCGATCTGTCTGGCCTTCGGTGCCCGGCTGGCTCGCACAAGCTGCCAGTAATGAGCACAGCAGAACTGCATAAATCTTGTTCATAAAGGTTTCTCCAAAGTTGGGCAGGACGATGCTTTTCATGCACCGCCGACAAAATACTTTCAGGCAATTAATCCGGCGAACTCAGCCGCGCGCGCAGCATAAGGGCAAGTGCGACCAAAAAACAATCGGATCGCCGCGAGGCTGTGCGCAGTTTGGACGCCAAGCCGCGGTAATAGTGCCAGCCAACACAAGGCCACAGCGAATTTTGACATTTTCTTGCAAATTAACTGTATATATATACACTGTATAAAACAACAGTATTCGGGGCAACCGAGGAGCGAATCATGATTACAATCACCACCCTGGCCAGCCTGTTCAAACCACTGCCTGCAGGCGCATTCTGCGCCGCGGATTACAGCGCATTCAGGCAGCATCTCGATAGCACGGGCGCGCATCGACCGGTGCGCACCTACCAGTTCAACGGTGCGCTACTGGTTACCGATGCCAGGCATCGCGTGCTGGGAAAAATTATCGCGCCCACCGTCGACCACTGGGGCATTGTGCAAAGTGCCCGTTACCTTTTGCCCACGGCGGAAAAACAGATTGCCCTGCCCCAGCGGGTAATCTTGCGCGCGCATGCTCTGTGCAGCGCTGGCTTCGCCGCCATGCTAAATCATGCTGGAAAGAGAAAAATGCGCCTGAAACCTGCGGGCCGTTATATCCTGCAACGCAATTGCGAGCGGCGCAGCGCTGTCGGCACGGTAAAATGGAAAACTGTCCGCCTAGCGGGTTAGCCGGATTAATTCGCCTTGCGCGGCTGTATTTTTGCCACGGTCTTTCGTGAGCGCAATCGCAGTTTCGTCATTTCTGCACATAAATTCGCGGCAGCATTAACGCAGCAAACCCGCTTGCTCTAGACTCTGAATTATCACAACCTGTTCAAGTAACCATGGGTAGTGATTAGCCCGACCAGAGGATGTCATGAGCGCCAAGTCGTTGCCCGACGCTGTTCCAGAACCACGACACGCACATTATTTGCAAGATCCAGGCAGAATACCCGTCGCATGCGAGCCACTGCTGGATCGATTCTGCAAGAGCCACAGCGGATGGTTTGTGCGGCACGGCGGCAACGAATATGCCGGGCCCTTCGCCGACAAGGCTGACGCGCAGATTGCGCTGCTCTACTACAGCGCACGCCTGCTCTGGCCCGACGAGAAGCAATTGCGCGAATTCACGCGCCGCGGTAAATAAATCCTCCCCCGACAAGCCCCTGTCCAGCGCCATCTGCGTATAATTCGTGCCAGAACCGCGTTTTGGTTCCCAGCGTGCCACGGCGTAGCCTCCGAAACGCTAAACGCCCCGCCTATGGTAAACCTCTCCAATGAAAATCGACTGGAGCGAGGTCGAGACCGTGCTGCTCGATATGGA
>JBATGO010000297.1:0-7697 GCA_049665845.1 Pseudomonadales bacterium
AGGCAATATCAGCGGCAGCCTCGCCTGGATATCGTCGATCGATGGCTCGATAGGCAATGGCGCAAATATTTCGGTATCGCTCAGTGAAGGCGCCCACCAGATCAGCGCAAGCGTTATCGATAACGGCGGCAACAGCGCCGGTGATATGATCGACGTGATTGTCGATACCGTCGGCGATGCGGACGGCGATGGCCTGGCCAATGGCGTAGAGATCATGCTGGGCACGGACCCCGAGGACAGCGACACGGACAACGACTTTGCCAACGACTTTATCGAGGTTAACCGCGACGGCAACCCGTCCAATTACACCCCTGGCATCGATACTGACCCCAACGATCCTGACACCGACGGCGATGGCGTACTGGACGGGGCCGACTATGCGCCACTGGATCCCAACGCCGGCGGCGAGCAGGTACCCGCACTGCCCTGGTGGGGCCTGGCCGCTCTGGCGCTGGTAATGTTGCTGGCTGTGCAGCGCATCGCTATCGCACGCCGGGTTCGCTAGCGCTTGAGCATATCGGGTGCGTCAGCTTATCGTACCGGCTGCTTTATTGGGCGCATCGCTTTATTCGGCGCGCTGCTTTATTCGGCGCACCGCTTTCAAAGGGGCATTTTCTGGTGCGCGTGGCAGGGCATGCGTTCGCGCAGGCTGGCCAGTCGCTGCAAGTCAATATCGCCGCACAGCAGCCCCTCGCCCTCCGACCCGGCTGCGCAATAATTGATTCCGCCCCAGGGCTCGACAATAGCGCTATGCCCCCAGGTGTTGCGCCCATCGGCATGCACGCCAGCCTGCCCGGGGGCCAACAGGTAACAACAGTTTTCTATCGCCCGTGCGCGCAGCAGCGCCTCCCAATGTGCCGCGCCCGTGGTCGCGGTAAAAGCGCTGGGCAAGGCAAATATTTCGGCACCCTGCTGCCACAGCCTGCGAAAGAGTTCCGGAAAACGCAGGTCGTAGCAAACCGCCAGCCCCAGTTTGCCCAGTGGTGTCTCAACCAGGACTGTACGCGACCCCGCGGCAAAACTGTCTGACTCGCGGTAGGCACCCCGCTTATCCGCAACCTGCACATCGAACAAGTGCATCTTGTCATAGTGCGCTGCGATTTCGCCACTGGCATTGAGCACAAAGCAGCGCGCAAAGGGTTTTTGCTGCTGCTGGTTCGCCGCAGGCGCTTTACTCGCCGCAGGCGCTTTACTCGCCGCCGGCGCTGCATCGCACCACGGCAGGGTGCCGCATACCAGCCATATCCGCAGTCGCGCTGCCAGTTGCTGAAGGCTTTCGAGTGCTTCGGCATGACCCGGCCACTGCAGGGCTTTCTGCATTGCGGCGGTCGAGCCGATGCAGGTAAACATCTCCGGTAGCACCACCAGCCCTGCACCGTCTGCGGCGGCGCGACTCACCAGCGCCGTCGCGCGCAGCAGGTTTTCGGCGGGATCGTCGCTGCTGTTCATCTGTATTACCGCGGCGCGAGCGCTCATGGTGTTTACTCCATTCGACAGGCCTTTCCGGCCACAAATAACTATTGCGCGGCGCTCGCCGATTTGGAATTTTTATTATCGAACAGACGCTCGAATTTGACCTCAGGCTCATCCATGGGCCCGCGCACGCTGTAAACCGCACTCGACAGGCGATCGAACTGTTCACCCAGCACGCGCGTGACAATAAATGTTCCCGCCGCAACCGGCAGGCCCCCGGCCAGCGCGGCGATCCACGGCAGGTTGTTTGCAACGGGCATGGTTGCGACAAGCTCCGCATCGATTGTCGAGGCAGCAAGGTCGACACTGCCGGCGAGCGAGAATTTACTGGACGGCGAACGCACTTCAATCGGTGAACGCTGGAATACCACGCGCGGTTTTTCGAACAACAATTCGCCCTTGATCGAATCGAAGCTCAGGCCTTCCTTGTAAACATCCCTGAAATCAAGCTGCATGCGGCGCAGCAGCGCATCGAAATTAAACAGCCCCAGTAACTTTAAAAAACCTGTTGCCGACTCGGAGACGCGATAAAACCTGCCTGAGCCGACGTTGACGTCAACGCTGCCATTGAGCGACTGCAAACCTATATCCAGCGGAGAACCAGGCCAGGTCAAAGCCAGTGCAAGGGACAGATTGTCTGCCCGCAGCGGCACCTTGCCGGGTTCATCCAGCGATTTTTCCAGGAAACCGGCGAGATCGGTGCTGGCAAGCGTTGCGGACAGAGCACTATTGAGCATGCCACCGGCATCGTAGGCCCAGAGCAGGCCGTCGTCACTATCACTTCTAATCGAGAGGCCGTTCAGGTTGCCGTCGATGGCATGTGCCAACGCCGCGCTGTCACTCGCGGAAAGCAAAAACTTCCAGGCACCATAGGCCGTGCCATCGATAGTCAGCTCGCGGATATCGACCGCCACAGGTAACAGGTCCTTGGGGCTAAACGGAGACGAGCCGGTGTTTGGATTTGCCGGAGCGTTTGCCGTTGCCTGGACGCGTTGCAGATGCAGAAAGTCGAGATCAAGGTAAAGCCTGTCGCCGCTCGCATTGAGATCCGGCAGGCTTGGCATTTGTGAGAACACGTCGGCCGCTGCGCTTTCCCCCGCCGCCGCATTTTCCGGGGAAACTGCCAATCGATTCACCGCTGTTGTTGCAGGGGACTCGCGCGGTACCGTGACGTCGCCCTTGATCCTGCTGCTCTCTACGCTTACCAGGAAATCGTCATCGCGCTCGCTAAAATCAACCGTGAGGTTTTCCAGCTGCTGTCCGAACCCTTCGGCTTTGGCAATGCGAATACCGCGCCCATCCAGCCGCACCGATTTTCTGCTATCGCTGCCCGCTTCGCGCGTGGCCGCATCGTATTGCCGGTAGCGCTGGTAAGCATCCTGCCAGGCTGAAAAATTTAATTGCGCCAGTACACCGCCGAGCACCAGACTGCCCTTGTCAATGTCCCGCATTGCGTTGCCTGTATCAGATGCTGCGCTGCCGCCCAATGCCAGCCGCCCGCGCGAAAATTTAAATTGCCCGAACTCGAAAGCGCCATCGAGCAAGCCGGGCATCGCGATTAGCAGCGGTTGCTCGGCGTGGCGCAAATCCCATTGCAGCGAAAACGGCTGGTCTCTTTGCGCCAGCTTGTAAAACGGCAGGGGTGCCTCCATGGCTACACCGCGCAAATTGCTGCTGACCCGCAATTCACTGCGTGCCTCGTTCTGTTCGAGTTCTACGTCAAATTTGCCACGCCCGCTGGCAAAACCCAGTACCGGCAGCTTGAGCCAGTTTTGCAAGGCCGCTACCGGCGCGGCACCCTGTGCCGACAAATAAAGTTCTTCGGCGGCATTGCGACGCGCCGTATCACTGCCGATCACAATTCGCCACGGCTCACCAAACAGCGTTGCATCGAGCGCGTCGCTGTGCAGGCCTCGCTGCAAATCGTATGCAAGCGCACCACGCAGGTTTTCCAGTGTCAGGTCCAGCCTTGGCATATGCAGCGAACCACCAGCGATATTGCTGGCAAAAGATAACTGCGTAGGTGCCAGGCTCAGGTTTTCCAGCACGCCCGACAAGCGCAGCCTGGCCTGCCGCAGTGCACCACTTGCGCGCCAGTCATCGATAACCGGCAGTAATTTTGCACCGGCCGGCAAGCTTTTCAGCAAGAATAGTATCGAACCGAGCGAGCCCCCAACCTCTGTATCCAGGGTCAACCCGATTTTTTTGCCATCGCTGCCAATTGTTATTGCAGCAGTATTGAGTGGCACCGATGCGACTGTTGCTGTGCTAAGCGCAATTTCCGTTTGCCCTCCAGCGATCGTGACCAGGCCCTGCAAATTCTCTGCGCGCGGCCACGCCGGCGCGTAATTCGCCTGTGCACCATCCAGCTCGACAAACAGGCGTGTATCGCGGTTGTCGTTGTCGCCCCTTTTCAGTGAACCGTTATAGATAAAGCCGCCCTGCGAGCTGGGGCCGCTGACGTTGCTATCGGCCAGCCAGCCGCGCACGTCCGCCGGCAGCGTATAGGGCACGTACTGTAAAAGATGTTGCAGTTCGGCATCGGTGTACCCGATTCTCAGCCGCATCTGGCTTGGCACATCGTCATCCTCGGCAAGTCTTGCATTGACCGAAAAGCGTGCACCTATGGCGGCGCTGTGTGTGCGCGGCGAAAGCGCCATCTCGCTGCTGTCAATCAGCAGGCGCGCGCCGTCCATCTGCCAGCTCACCTCACCTCGCGCGGACTTGAAGGAGAGCACATCGCGATAAATTGTCGGAAATCCTACGGAAAATTCGCGATCTGGTGCAATCCGAAAAGTCCCGCCATCGGGGCCGAGTTCCAGTTCACCTGCCAGCCCATTGACCGCAGGCACGCCCTTCCATGACCTGGCCTGCAATGCGTCGAGCCCGGCGCGAATGCTGAATTCGCGCTTGTCACTGTCGGCAAAAAAGAATTCAAGGTCGCGCAGCGTGCCGCGCGGGTCGATATCATCAAAAAGGACCGTCAATGACGCCGGCAGTATTCGCAATTTGTCCAACTCGCGGCGAGCCGTAACCAGGTCCATGCTGTCGACCAGTAACGACCAGTTCCTGCGCTGTAACCAGTCCCTGCTCGCCGTGAAACGGCCATCGGGCAATACGACGTTGTGCTGGTTGAGCTGTGCGGAAAAACCGCGCCAGGCCAGCGTAAAATTATCGCGCGACGCCCAATCTGCATGCACAGTACCAATGGCATTGGCGATCCGCGGCAGTGCCAGGTTGCCCGCCGCCGGTATTTGCGCAACAATAGTTTGCGTGAGTGTGTCGGTAAACTCGAAACCTCCCTCTTTTAATCGCGCGCTTGCCTGCAGCCCCGAAAATGCAAGCTTGCGCGCCCAGCCTTCTGCATACATGCCGCTGGTTTGAAGACCGCTGCCAAGCAAACCGCCCCATTGTTCGCCGCGCTCGCCACCAATTGCAAAATGTGCGCGCAAGCTGGTTGCTGCTGCCAGCCATTCGCCATCAGCCTTTGCACGCAACTGCACACCGTCCAGTTCCTCCCCGACACCGGACAAATCTCGCGTTTGCAACAGCAGTGCGGCATTTTTACCTGCGCGCAATGCAAGTTCCAGTTCGGGCAATACGCGCAGACCCTGCTCGTCACCCGGCGGCGCACCCGGCAGCGTTGCAGGCATAATAGCGACAGCCAGTTGCGGCAGTTGCGCGTAACGCAGTTGTGCTGCGAATTCCGTGGGCGCAAATGTACCGGCGCCGGCGCGCATGCCGGCCAGTGCGTAGCGGCTGCCATGCTGCGCCAGCACGACGCTGGCACGCGAAGCTCGCACGCCAAACAGGCGCAATTGCCCGGCAAACAGTGTGCTGCCTACGTCGACATAGGCGTGCAGGTCTTCAAGCAGTAAAACGTCTTCGCGGCCGAATTTCGCAAGCGATTCGCGCAGTGACGCATGGCCCTGATTATGTGTCGAGGGTCGCGCCTGTGCGCGCGCGGCGTAAACAGCCGGGTTAAGCCCGTGCCATTCAATGCGCAGGCCGCTCACGCGCCAGTCGAGGCCAGTCGCGGTTTGCAGGAATGACTCGATCTTTTGTTCATACTGCCCGAGCTCGCCGTCCAGTAAACGGCTGGCAAGGAATAGCGTCGCCACAACGGCATGCCCGCAGAGCAACAGCACAAGCAGAATGACCAGTGCGCAGCGCGGCTTGCTTCGGGCTTCAGTGGCAGCGCTCATCGTCCAGGCGTAACCAGGCGAGAAAATAGCGCCGCAATCCTAGAGCAGAACCACATCGTACTGTTCCTGCGTGTAAGCGGGCTCGACCTGGAATTCAATGGATTTGCCGATTGCTTCCTGCAGATCGGCAACCGCAGCAGAGTCTTCATCGACCAGGCGATCGACCACCGATTGCGAGGCGAGCACCAGCAGTTTGTCCTGTTCGTATATACGCGCCGAGCGCAAGATTTCCCGGAATATCTCCGAGCACACGGTTTCAGCCGAACGCAACATACCGCGCGCCTGGCACACCGGGCAGGTTTCGCAGAGCGTATATTCCAGGCTCTCTCGCGTGCGCTGGCGCGTTACTTCAATAAGCCCCAATTTGGTGAATGTGCCCACGCCGATCTTCGAGCGATCCTTGCGTACGGCTTTCTCCAGCGCGCGCAACACCTGGCGCTGGTGTTCGTCGCTGAGCATGTCGATAAAGTCGACGATGATAATACCGCCGAGATTGCGCAGCCGGAGCTGCCTGGCCAGCGCATTGGCTGCCTCGAGGTTGGTTTTGAAAATTGTTTCGTCGAGAGTTCGCTTGCCAACGAAACCACCGGTATTGATATCAATCGTGGTAAGTGCTTCAGTCTGGTCGATAATCAGGTAACCACCTGACTTCAGGTCAACTTTCCTGCCTAATGCTTTCTCTATTTCTTCCTCGACGCTGAACAGGTCGAATATCGGGCGCTCAGCGCTGTAATATTCAATTTTACTGGAGTACTCGGGAATAAATTCTGCGGCGAACTTCTGCAGGCGCAGGAACACGTCTTCGTTGTCGACGCGAATTTTTTCCAGACCGGGGTAGAAGTTATCGCGCATTACGCGCTCGCTGATATGCAGCTCTTCGTAAACAATGGATGGCGCCTGCTGCGCCGCAATTTTTTTGGCAAGCGCCTGCCAGAGTCGTCGCAGGTAGCGGACATCGGCTATAAAATCCTTCTCGGCAAATGTTTCCGCCGCTGTGCGAATAATAAAACCGCCCCTGATCTGCTCTGCGCCGACACCATGTTCGCTTTCGAGCACATTGAGCAAAGCTGTTTTCAGTTGATCGCGCTGATCGGCACTTTCTATTTTGTTCGACACGCCGATGTGGTCTGACTGTGGCATGTAAACCAGATTACGCGAGGAGACGGAGAGTGATCCGGAAACCCGCGCACCCTTCGTGCCCAACGGGTCCTTGAGCACCTGCACCAGGATGCTGTCGCCTTCGCGAACCAGCTGCTGGATAGCCTCGCCCTGGCGCCCGTTGCCCCAGCTGGCGTCGACGACAATATCATCGACATGCAGGTAGCTGGCTTTTTCGAGCCCGATATCGACAAACGCGGCCTGCATGCCTGGCAATACACGCACGACCAGACCGAGATAAATATTGCCAACGATACCCCTGCTGCGCTCGCGTTCGACGAATACTTCCTGCAGTACACCATTTTCAACCAGCGCAACGCGGGTTTCCATCGGCGTAACATTCATCAATATTTCTTCGCTCATGCTGCCTCACTGCAGGTAACTCTGGAGAAGCTGTAGACTAAAAGGGCGATCACTATGGGGTTAGCGATCAAGCGCGGTAACGATACCGGCACGGCGCAGCAATTGTCCGGTTTCGCACAACGGCAGGCCGACCACACCGCTGTAACTGCCCGCGATCGATTCGACCATCAGCGCGCCAAAGCCCTGGATTGCATAGCCGCCGGCCTTGTCGCAGGGTTCACCGGTGTCCCAGTAGGATTCGATCTCCGATTCCAGCAAAGGTTTAAAGCGAACTTCGGTACAACTCAGCACAACTTCATCGCCATCTTCAGCTCCGAATGTGTCGCCTGCTTCAGCGCCACCGAGCAGCGCGGACGTGCAAAGCGCGACCGAGGTATACACAAGGTGGCTGCAGCCCGCAAGCGCCAGCATCATCCTGCGATGGTCGCTGGCATCGCGCGGTTTGCCGAAAACCTTGTCGCCCTGTACTACCATGGTATCGGCACCCAGTGTGCAGGG
>JBATGO010000298.1:0-7448 GCA_049665845.1 Pseudomonadales bacterium
GTGCGAGCGTAGCCGCGTAACGCGCTATTGCAGTTGCGTGCAGTTGCGCCTCGACGCCTGCGCCGGGTACTGCCTGCTCCACCGCGGCGCGGTGAAACAGCACCAGCATTTCATCGACCAGCGCGACGATGTCGGTAGCCCTGTCCATATACTGGTCGACGACCGACAAGGCTGCGCCCGCATCGCCCTGCACAATGGCATCGCAGAGACCCGTCAGCACTTCACCGTCGATCACACCGAGCATGTCGCCAACCTGCCCGGCGAGGATTTTGCCATCGCCAAAAGCGCTGGCCTGCTCCAGCAAGGTCAGCGCATCACGCATGCTGCCGGCGGCGGCGCGAGCCAGCATCAACAGCGCCGGTTCTTCCGCTGCCAAGCCCTCAGCCTCGACAATATGCTGCATTCGCTCTACGAGCAAAGGTTCGGCGAGGTTTTTCAGGTGAAACTGTAAACAGCGCGACAATACCGTGGCCGGAATTTTCTGCGGGTGGGTGGTCGCGAGTACGAAAACAACGTGCGGTGGCGGCTCTTCCAGGGTTTTCAGCAATGCATTGAAGCTGTGGTTAGACAGCATGTGCACTTCGTCGATCAGGTAGACCTTGTAGCGCGCGGCGGTGGGCGCAAACTGCACGTTTTCGAGCAGTTCGCGCGTATCTTCAACTTTGGTCTTGGAGGCAGCATCGACTTCGATCAGGTCGATGCTGCGACCTTCGCTGATTTCCACGCAACTGCCGCACTCGCCACAGGGATTGCGGCTGATGCCGCGATCGCAATTCAGGCAACGGGCAAGAATCCGCGCGATCGTGGTTTTGCCAACCCCGCGCGTGCCGGTGAGCAAATAGGCGTGATGGAGGCGCTGCTGGTCAAGCGCATTGCCCAGCGCCTGCAGTACATGCTGCTGGCCCGCCATATCGGCAAATGTTTGCGGGCGCCATTTACGCGCCAGCACCTGATGAGACATAGGAAATGCTTGCAGTTGTGCACCGGCACGGTTTGCGCGACGCCACTTGAATTCTGTTCGGGATTATACACCGCGGCAGGCATGGCCGCGTTCACGGCCTGGTCGAGGGGCGGTGAACCCCAACCAGCGACACTCCGGCACACGAGTCAATAGCTACCGTTGCTCCCTTCCGGGCCTGGCGGGGTTCGCTACCTGTCGTTGCGAAGGAACCGGCTGGGGCCACCCTCGTGCGGCGCCTGCGCGCCGGCCGCGGATTATCACCAATGCATGGGGCAGGCGCAAGCTAGAAGAGTTTTTCGATCCGCTGCAATTTGTTATTACTGTCAACAACAAGGCGAAAACGACCCCGCACACCGCTGCGTGTAATAAAAGGCTGCAGGCGCCGCGCGGGAAAACGCACCACCCGGCCGTCTCGTGCTTCGCCGACAACCTGCTGTGCGCTGCCGCGGTACAGCTTCATCAGTTCGGCTGCGCTAATAGCCAAATCAATTTCAATACAGGATTCACCGTTGCCGCTCATGCGCTCAAGCATAACAATTTCTAAGGGGCGTTATTACGACATGCCACAATTAAAATTCCTATGCAGAAAAAACCCGCTACTTGCGCGGGTTTTTTCTGCATAGGAATGCCGGCGCTGCCTGCCGCTGAGAACAGCAATCCGCAGGATTATGCAGCTTTCTGGCTGGCCTGGGTCAGATCGAGTAACTCGCGAATCGCGACCGGGAACATCGCCAGGTCAAATTCAGCGACGCAGCGCAACTCGGCTGTCATGGTTTGCCAGCGCTCGATATAGGCGCGGTGTCGTTCTATCCATGCCTCGATACATTCAACACCCTTGCCGGATGCATTACCGGCTTGCGCGCCTGCACTGCGCAACAGGCTGGCGACCAGCGCTGCCTGTTGGCCTTCCAGCTCATCACGGAAAGATTCGCGCGCCATCGCCTGCCAGTAACTTTCAACCTGCATATGCGCTATCTGGTCGGCGAACCAGTTCAGTTCGAGCTTTTCGCCCAGCGCAAAATAGCAGGCCGCGACTTGCTCGATCGGAGCGTCGCCCTGCTCGAGCACAGTCGAAATGGAGAACGCATTGAACAGGTAGCGCGTATTGGCTACGAACTCTGCCAGCGACTGCGGCACGCCCGCCGCGGTATATTTTTCGACATCAGACTGCCAGCGTTCGAGCTGGCTGCCTGACAGCAACGCGGTTACGCTGCCTTTCATATAGGCAACGGCCGGCGCGTACCTGACCAGGTCCTGGCCGGGATCCAGCAATGCCCGCCGCTGGCGCAGCAGCCAGCGGGTCGCCCGGCGCGCAAGTCGGACCAGTTGCACGAACAGCAGGTGCTGCACTTCCGTAGAAACGCTGTGGTCGAGCTGCTCGATTTGCCGCCAGTGATCCTCAATATCAAACAGGTCGCGCGCGGTCACGTAGGCCTTGGCGATATTGATCTCCGACTCCCCCGTAGCCTGCTGCATGCGATGCACGAAGGCGATGCCCATGCGATTGACAATGTCGCTGGCTACCTGGGTCGAAACGATTTCATTGTGCAGGCGATGGCTGGCGATACGCTCACCGTACTGCTCGCGCAGCTGCGGCGGGAAAGCTTCCAGCGCCGCGCGTGCCACATACTGATCGCCCGCCACATCAGCAGCAGCTAACGCCTGCTTGAGCCCGAGTTTGGCATAGCTGACCAGCACCGACAGTTCGGGGCGCGTCAGCGCCTTGTCAAAAGCCTTGCGCTCGGCAATTTCCTCATCAGACGGAATGAATTCCAGCGCCCGATCCAGTGCGCCCCGGGATTCAAAATAATTGATCAGGCGACGGTATTCGACGTCACGCTGCTTCGCTTCAAACTCGGCAAGGCTGATGGCCTGGGTCTGGCGATAGTTGTTATGCAGCACCAGCTCGGCAACCTCGTCCGTCATCGCATAGAGCAAGGTATTGCGCGCAGGTAAATCCAGTTCGCCATCCTGCACCAGTGTATTGAGCAGGATTTTCACATTGACTTCGTGGTCGGAACAGTCGACGCCAGCGGCGTTATCGATAAAATCTGTGTTGCAGCGACCGCCGTGCAGCGCAAACTCCATGCGCGCCCGCTGGGTAATACCCAGGTTGCCACCCTCGCCAATCACGCGCGCGCCGAGTTCGCAGGCGTTGACGCGTAATCCGTCGTTGGCACGATCTCCCACTTCAGCATGCGATTCGCTGCTCGCTTTTGCGTAGGTACCGATGCCGCCGTTCCAGAACAGGTCGACCTCGGCTTTGAGCAAGGCGTTGATCAGTGCGTTCGGCGCAAGCTCGCCGCACTCGATACCGAATCGCTCCCTGGCCTGCTCGCTCAGCACAATGGATTTTGCAGCACGCGAAAACACGCCGCCGCCCTTTGAAATCAGCGCCTGGTTATATTCATCCCAACCGCTGGCACTGCTATTGAACAGTCGCTCGCGCTCGGCATAACTCGCAGCCGCGTCAGGGTTTGGATCAAGAAAAATATGCTGGTGATTAAATGCGGCCAGCAGGCAGATATGCTCTGAACAAAGCATGCCGTTGCCGAATACATCGCCGCCCATGTCGCCGATGCCGACCACGCTGAAGTCCTGTGCCTGCACGTTGACGCCGATCTCGCGAAAGTGGCGCTGCACAGAAATCCAGGCGCCTTTTGCGGTAATGCCCATTTTCTTGTGGTCGTAACCCACACTGCCGCCGGAGGCAAAGCCATCGCCCAGCCAGAATCCCTTGCGCCCGGAGATTTCATTGGCGATATCGGAAAAAGTCGCGGTGCCCTTGTCGGCTGCAACAACCAGGTAGGGGTCTTCCTCATCCCAGCACACCACGGCTTCTGGCGGCACCACAGTGTCGTTGACCAGGTTATCAGTCAGCTCCAGCAGCGCGGAAATAAACTGTTTGTAGCAGTGTACGCCGTTCGCCATAAAAGCTGCGCGATCGCCATCTTGTGGTGCGCGCTTGCAGACGAAGCCACCCTTCGCACCCATCGGCACGATCACGGAGTTCTTGACCTGCTGCGCCTTTACCAGGCCCAGCACTTCGGTGCGAAAATCTTCGTGCCGGTCCGACCAGCGCAGGCCACCTCGCGCAACCTTGCCACCGCGCAGGTGTACGCCCTCGAATTCAGGCGAGTAAACAAATATTTCGAACATCGGCCTGGGCTTGGGTGTTTCGGGAATCGCTTTGACATCAAACTTGAAGGATAGATACTTGCGCTCGTCGTACTGCTCTCGCTGAAAGTAGTTGCAACGCAGCGTAGCTGACATCAGGGTCAGGTACTGGCGAATAATCTGGTCCTCTGTAAGGTTACTCACCGCTTCGAGTGCGCTCACGATGTTTTTCTCAAGTGCGGCTGCATCCGCCGCGCGGGCATCGAGATGGATTCCTTCACCCGGCGTAAAACGCGTCTCAAACAGGTCGACCAGCGCTCTTGTAATCAAGCCGTGGCGCGCCAGCGTTGCCGCCGTATAAACGCGCGTATAAGGCAGGTTAATCAGCTTCATATATTTTGAATAGGCGCGCAGCATTTCTACCTGGCGCCAATCCAGCCCTGCAGTCAGGACCAGCCGATTAAATTCATCGCTATCAATATCACCCCGCCACACCCGCAAAAATGCCGACTCGAAATTTGCGGCAATTTTTTCAATTTCGATACCGTTGGCATCAGCCCTGGTGTCGCTGCGCAGTTCCAGCTCAAATACGTGCAGCGTAATCTGATCGCCACCAACTGTTGCAACCTGGTAGGGACGCTCTCCCAGCACTCGCAGGCCGAAATTTTCGAGCAACGGTAATACATCCGACAACGCGACTTGCGGACCACTGCGCGCCAGTCGAAAGCGCAGCACTCCCTCAGCATCACGCTCATTGCGATAAAAACGCATCGCTATTTCCTCGCCGGCGTGCAGCACCTCAAGCATATCGATATCTGCGTGTGCTTCCTCGACGCTGAACTCGTACTGGTAACCAGCCGAAAATGCCTCCGCATAAAGTTGTGCGGTATCGGCTTCGAGGCCAGCGGTAAATGCCGCCTGCCATGCCGGATTGGGCGACTGTATGTGACCGTTTAGCGCGTTATTGCTCATTTTTTTTCATCCCGTTTGTAGAGCGCACTGCAACACCAAACCCGCGCGGGCCTGGTGCAGTACAAAATCGGACCTGGCTAGCATGCACAGCATCTACCAGGCCCTTGACAGTTCAAGCCTAGCCGAGTCGATTTTCGCAACCCGTGCATGGAACACAGCCAATACGTGCACACTGCACGCTTCCAGGATTTGTCGGGGATCGATGCCAGGCTATCCGCAGCGGTCGCTGGGATGAACTTTTCGTGTTTATTTCAGTCGGTTAAGACGGCTTAGACTGGTCGCAGCGTGGCCCGGTTCTATACAATGCGCGGCTGCTTGCAAGTCTGCGCCAGTGTGCCTGGCGCAGCGAAACACAGGATTGAACCCAGCGGAAAATGAACAGCGAAACCCACCCTCTCCACCAGCTTCAGGCATTCCTCACCAGCAAGATTGTCGGCCAGGCCAGGCTGGTAGAACGCCTGCTGCTGGCGCTGCTCGCAGATGGCCACCTGCTTGTGGAGGGCGCACCGGGGCTTGCCAAAACGCGCGCGATCCGTGCGCTCGCTGATGGCCTTGAAGCGGATTTCCAGCGCATCCAGTTCACACCGGACCTGTTGCCCGGCGATGTCACCGGCACCGATATTTTTCGCCCGCAAACCGGAGCCTTCGAATTCCAGCCAGGGCCGATTTTTCACAACCTTGTACTCGCTGACGAAATCAACCGCGCCCCCGCCAAGGTGCAGGCTGCGTTGCTCGAAGCCATGGCCGAGCGCCAGGTCAGCGTAGGCACGCAGACCTATACCCTGCCGCCGCTTTTCCTCGTAATGGCAACACAAAACCCGATCGAGCAGGAAGGCACCTATCCGCTGCCCGAAGCGCAACTAGACAGATTCCTCCTGCATGTGTTTGTCGATTATCCGGACGCTGACGCAGAGCGGGCGATTTTGCGGCTGGTGCGCGATGAGTTGCGCGAAGCTGCGCAGCTCAATAGCGGCGCATCTGCGCAACCTGAAAACAAAACGCGCGGACAATTTAATGCGGTTAGCGCCGAGTCGATTTTCGCAGCGAGGCGCGAAGTACTTGCACTGCATATGGCAGAGGCGGTTGAAGAGTACATTGTGCAATTGGTAATTGCCACGCGTCAGGCGCAAGCTTACGGCGATGACCTGTCTGGCTGGATAGACTTCGGCGCCAGTCCGCGCGCGACCCTGGCGCTGGATCGTTGTTCACGCGCCTATGCCTGGCTGCGCGGCGCTGATTTCGTGACACCGGACGATGTCCGCGCGATCGCTCACGATGCGTTACGTCATCGCATCATTGTCAGTTTCGAGGCCGAGGCAAACGGGATTGACGCAGACCGCGTTATTTCGACTTTGCTCGACCGGGTTCCCGCAGCCTGAACAGAGGCTGACGCCTGCTTTTCGCATGGACAATTCATCACTGAAAAACAACGGCGCGCAAACTGACCTGGCAGCCCTGATCGCGGCACGATTCGCGGCGCGCGAGCTGGAACTGTTTTCCAGGCGTCGGGCGCGGGCGCACGGTGCCGGCACGCGTGCCAGCCTGTTTCGCGGCCGCGGACTGGAATTTGAGGAAGTGCGGCACTATCAGGCCGGCGATGAACTGCGCGCGATCGACTGGCGCGTGACCGCGCGCACCGGTGTTGCGCATACGAAATTGTTCCGCGAGGAACGCGAGCGCCCGGTCCTGCTGATGGTAGACCTGCGCCACACCATGGGTTTCGGTAGCGTGCGCCGTTTCAAGTCTGTAGCCGCAGCCGAAGTCGCTGCACTGCTGGCCTGGGCCACTTTGCACAATGGCGATCGGGTAGGCGGTATGGTGTTTGGCGACCATGGCCACCGCGAGATTCGACCTGCGCGCAACCGCAGCAGTGTGCTGCAATTACTGCACAACATACACGACCAGTGCAGTGCGCTGGCAACCGTTTACAAAGATGCAGGGCGCGGCGAAGCCGGGCAGTTCCAGCAAGCTGTGCTTGCCGATATGCTCGCCGAACTGCGCAGGGTAGCGCGACCGGGAGCCGGCATTTTCCTGCTCAGCGATTTCGCCGGTTTTGACGACGCTTGCGCACGACAGCTGCATTTGTTGTGTCGGCACTGCGATGTCAACGCGATAAGGTTCTATGACCCGCTGGAAACCGCACTGCCCGATGCGGGCCTGCTCGCTTTCAGTAACGGGCATACCAGGCTGGAACTCGATACCGCCGCCAACTCGCTGCGCATGCGCTTTAACGCCGAACACGAGGCGGCAACGCAAAAACTCGCCACCAGCATGACGCGCTACGGCGTAGCGCTGCGCAGCCTGGCAACCCCGGATGACGCCGCCGCGCAGCTCGCCCAGTGGTTTCATCCTCGCGCCTCGCGCGCGCCCAGGCAGGCTTCGCCCTGATGTCCGGCCC
>JBATGO010000299.1:0-5149 GCA_049665845.1 Pseudomonadales bacterium
CCCGTGATCTCCGGGTTTATCACCGCATCCGGCATACTGATTGCTTGCAGTCAGTTGTAACATATTCTCGGGGTATCGGCTGGCGGCGAGACGCTGCCCGCGATTGTCGGCAGCCTCGCTTCGGACATCGACCAGACCAACCCGCACACTTTCGTTTTAGGCCTGTCAGTAACACTGTTTTTGTTTTGGGTAAGAAGCGGATTAAAGCCCTTGCTCATGAAGGCGGGCTTGTCCGCTTACACAGCAAGCATGCTCGCCAAAACCGGGCCAATTTTTGGCGTGGTCATTACCAGCCTGCTCGCCTTTGGACTGCGCCTGGAAGCAAAGGGCATGGCGTTGGTTGGCGAAGTGTCCGTCGGCCTGCCGGATTTTTCGATACCGGTATTTTCGAGCGACGCATTGTGGGAACTTTTTGTCTCCGCCGTGCTTATTTCAATTATCGGTTTTGTAGAGTCAGTGTCTGTCGGTCATACGCTTGCGGCGAAACGCCGTGAAAGAATTTCCCCTGACCAGGAGCTCGTTGGCCTGGGCGCCGCAAATATCGCAGCCTCGGTGTCCGGCGGCTATCCGGTCACCGGCGGATTCGCACGCAGCGTGGTCAATTTCGATGCCGGCGCTGAAACGCCGGCCGCGGGTATATACACCGCAGCGGGTATCGCATTTGCCGCGATTTTCTTTACGCCTTACCTGGCCTGGCTACCCAAGGCCACACTGGCCGCCACCATTATCGTCGCGGTGCTGTCATTAATCGATATTTCAATCCTGAAAAGAAGCTGGGCTTTTGCTCGCTCGGATTTTATTGCCGCGGCGACGACAATTTTCTTTACGCTGACGATGGGCGTGGAAACCGGGGTTGCCTGCGGCGTATTTGCATCGCTCGCCCTGCACCTTTATAAAACCACCAAACCCCATATGGCTGTGGTCGGCGAAGTTTCCGGCACTGAACATTTTCGTAATATCAACCGGCACAAGGTCGTTACCAGGCAAGAGATACTGTCGTTGCGCATCGACGAGAGCCTGTACTTCGCCAACGCCAGGTACGTTGAAGATCATATCTACAGCCTGCTCGAACAATATCCGCAAACCCGGCATGTTGTGCTGATGTGCACCGCTGTTAACGAGATCGATATTAGTGCACTGGAAACCCTGGAATCGATCAATGCGCAATTAATCGATACGAATGTAAAACTGCATTTGTCTGAGGTTAAGGGGCCAGTCATGGATATGCTTGCGCGAACGCATTTCCTCGACGAGCTATCCGGAAGAATTTTTCTTTCTCAGCATATTGCGATCGCAGAACTCGAGAAGGAATTATATGGCGACCCGGGCTGGATAATATAAAATTCTGGCATTAGCAGCACCGCTCATCAAAATACACTACCGCATGCTAGTATGATCGCAGAACGAATTAATGCCGGATGCTGCATTTTTTGCAAAAGACCTGTGTAGCAAAGTCCGTAAATCAATAACGCACAAGCGCAGAACCCCAGGTAAAGCCACCGCCAAAGGCTTCAAGCAAAAGCAGCTCGCCGCGCTGAATGCGCCCATCGCGCACTGCGGTATCCAATGCCAGCGGTATTGATGCGGCCGACGTGTTAGCATGCTTATCGACCGTAACCACAACCTGTTCCATCGGCAGGCCCAGCTTTTTTGCAGCGGCACTGATGATGCGAAGATTGGCCTGGTGCGGAATCAACCAATCAAGGTCTTCCTTCTTAAAATTATTGCCTTCGATTGTTTCTTTGGCGATCGAGCCCAGTGTCGCTACTGCTCTTTTAAAAACCTCGTTACCTTTCATATGCACGTAGGCGGCTTCAGCCCTGACCATATCGTATCCTGAAGAGATACCGTGCGGTACATGCAGCAATTCTTCGAATTCACCATCGGCATGAATATGCGTCGAGATAATGCCCGGCTCCTCTGACGCACGCAGCACGATCGCGCCTGCACCATCGCCAAACAACACGCAGGTACCGCGATCAGTCCAGTCGATAATCCGTGAAAAGGTTTCCGAACCAATGACCAACGCACATTGTGCGCCGCCGGTTCGCACAAAGCGGTCGGCAACATCCATTGCATAAATGAACCCGGAACAGGCTGCATGCACATCGAATGCCGGACAATTCCTGATACCCAGCTTGCGCTGCACCATGCATGCAGAGCTCGGAAACACCTTGTCGGGGGTTGCTGTAGCAAGCACGATCAGGTCGACGTCGTCGTTAACGATACCCGCTGCGGCGATGGCGCGCATGGCTGCTTGTAGAGCCATATCAGAAGTGGTCTCGTCCTTTGCGGCAATGTGGCGCTGCCGAATGCCGGTGCGCTCGCGTATCCACTGGTCAGAGGTATCTACCAGCACCTCGAGCTCGGCGTTGGTCATTATTTTTTCCGGCAGGTAACTGCCGGTGCCTGCGATACTTGAAAATGGCATTCAGAGAGCTCTCTTTTTTTGTTCTGCGCACACAGCATTAAACCTGCATTTCGATGCCGCGTTAAAGCGCTACGGCGTTGCTGTGATGACCAGCGAAGTCGCATTATATGCAGTTATAGCGAGCGCTCGGCATCACTGCAAAACAGCAGTAATTGCCAGGCGATCAACTGGTCCCGATGCTATCAAACCCTCGTGCTTGCTGCTGGTCTATCATGCAGTGAGTATTTGGTATTCGCCGGCCAGGAATTTTTCCCTGAGCACAAATTTCCGGATCTTTCCCGAACCGGTCAGCGGCCACTCGCTTACCCAGATCCAGTAAGCGGGCGTTTTTTGCGGCGACAATCTTGCGCGAATGAATTTTTTTAATTCCTCAGCCGAGGGTCGCGCATCGACATCGTTTGTATTATCGCTTCCGTTATCGATACTGATCCCCATATTGCCATCAGGAAGCGCGCGTATGCGCATAAAGCAGGCTACAAGTTCGCCCCACTTTTCGTCGGGTACGCCAACCACAGCCACTTCCGCAATACCCGGGTGCGCAAGCATCGCGTTTTCAATTTCGGCGGGGAACAGGTTTTCGCCGCCGCGGATAATCATTTCCTTCACGCGCCCGGTAATCCTGATATAACCACGCGCGTCCATGCTGCCAAGGTCGCCCGTATGCAGCCAGCCCTCTTTATCAATAGCATCGCGCGTCGCCGCAGGATTATTGTTGTAGGCCGTCATTACGTTATAGCCTCGCACGCAAATTTCACCCTGTTCCTGCAAGGGGCAAATATCACTGCTGCCCGGTTTAAGGATGGCCACGTCGATATGCGGATAAGGCTGGCCGATGGTTTCGCAGATATCTTCATCGGTATCGTCCGGCCAGGTTCCCGCGATTCCGGGTGAAGCCTCGGTTTGTCCGTAGGAGTTTAACACTGGCACGCCACAGAGTTTTTGTGCGCGACGGTTAAGCTCCGCAGCAACAACGGAACCTCCCGACATCAACCCCTTTATTTGAGAAAGGTCGCGCCCGGTTTTTTCCGCGACATCGAAGATCGCAACCAGCATGGTCGGCACACCTGATAGAAAGGTTACTCCCTGCGCTTCCACAAGCTGCAAGGCAACAACCGGATCAAAGTCATGCATCAGCAATATTGTTGCGCCACAACCCAGTCCGCCCAGCGTCATGATGCCGCAGCCCGAGGTGTGAAACAGTGGCATATAGCCCGGCACACGCGCTCCTTCATGAACACCCACCCGCCGCAATATATCGCGCCCGCTGGCGACAAGCCCGTGCTGGTGCAGTTGCGCGCCTTTCGGAAAGCCGGTTGTGCCGGAGGTGTACTGGATCTGCACCACGTCTTCGGGTGAAGTCTCACGCGGTACACCTTGCTCCCAGCCCGCGAACAGAGCCACCTCGTCTTCAAGTTCAATGCATATCAAGGGTTGATCCGCGTCCGCAATCGCTGCGTCGATTACATCGCGCAACTTGCTGCCGCGCACCTGCGCTGCGTAGTAGATTGCCTCGGCCTTTGACTGCTCGAGAATATAGTGCAGCTCCGCTGCGCGCAGCGAAGGGTTCACGGTAACCAGCACCAGCCCGGCATAGGCACAGGCCAGCTCCATCAACACCCATTCGGGAAGATTGTTGGCAAAAATCGCCACACGCGCAGACTGTCGATGCCTTGTAGACAACGCCCGCGCAAGCCGCTCAGCTTCTTCGTGTAACGCGCTATAAGTCCAGCTTCTGCCGCTATCGCCTGTGGAGGTAATTTCCAGCAGCGCATCCTTGTGCCCGAACCTGCACGCCTGCTGCGCCATCATCTCGTAAACCGTTTGCGGTTGAAGTGACGCGGCGGACTGCGCAGGGAAAAAAGACTCTTTGAGCCTGACTTCGTACATGGCAACCCCTTTATTACATTTTTTCGGGTAGCGAATTTTTCAAGTATTGTGCTTATTAAAAACTATCGCAGCAGGCTAATCGAGCCGGTACACCCGCCGCGTGTTCTCGCAGAGGAAAAGCTGCCTGACTTCATCGTCGAGCGCCAGTGCATCAATGCCTTCCAGCGCATGCGCATGGTTAATCATCGGGTAGTTGGTGCCGAACAACACCTTGTGCCTGCCGTGGCCGCGCAGGTAGCGCACCAACTCCGGCGGGTAGCGATTGACGGTATAAGCTGAAGTATCGATGTAGACATTCTGGTGCTTGGTGGCCACTGCGATCGCTTCTTCGGTCCACGGATAGCCGATATGACCGCCAACGATCACAAGCTCCGGAAAATCAATCGCGACCTGGTCAAGATAAATCGGCCGCCCCACTTCCGAAGGCATCAGCGGGCCGGTGTGGCCTATCTGCGTGCAAAAGGGCACGCCGGCTTCGACGCAGGCAACATAAACAGGATAGAAGCGACGATCCGTGGGTGGTGCTTCGCACAACCATGGCAGTATGCGAATGGCCTTGAAGCCATAATCATTTACGCAGCGTTTTATTTCAGCGACCGCCTGCATCGGCTTTGTGATATCTACCGATCCCACACCAATTAATCGATCGGGCGCCTGGCTCACGAAACCAGCCACTTCGCTGTTGGAAATAAAATTCCTGCCGGGCGCCTGCCACGCGCTGATCAGCATCCTGTCGACACCGCCCTGGTCCATCATTGCGATGGTAACCGCTACCGGCAGTTCTTCTGTAGGCATGCCCTGCCCTGTCCAGCGCTGCAGGGAAGCAAACAT
>JBATGO010000300.1:0-2094 GCA_049665845.1 Pseudomonadales bacterium
GGCCATAGACCCGGCCTTGCTCGACCGGCGCGATAATTTCCTTGTCAATTTCAATTTTCGCTTGCAACGAATCGCGCTGGCCGCGCGGAATGGTAACGCTCAGGTCCTGCTCGAGTGCCAACGAAAACTCCCCGGCCTTGCCTGCCCATACCTTGCTTCTGGAAATTTCTTCGCCCGCGCGGTAGAGCGTACTGGTCGTGTAATAGCGAAAACCGTAAGCCAGCAATTTCTGGGTTTCCTGTTCGCGGCCCCGCGTGCTCTTCGCGCCCATCACCACGGAAATCAGCCGCATCCCGTCGCGCTCTGCAGACGCGACCAGGCAATAGCCCGCTTCTTCAGTGTGGCCTGTTTTGATGCCATCAACATTCTGGTCGCGCCATAAAAGCCCATTGCGATTGGATTGCGTGATGCCGTTGTAGCTGTATTCCTTTTCCGCGTAAATTTTGTATTGCTCGGGAAAATTGTGAATCAGCGCGCGTGCCAGGATCGCCATATCGCGCGCCGTGGTCAGGTGCCCCTCTTCGGGCCAGCCGGTTGCGTTCTGGAAGTTGCTGTAGTTCATGCCCAGCAACTTTGCCTGCTGGTTCATCAGCGTGACGAAGGCAGTTTCATCGCCGGCTATATATTCTGACAGTGCAACGCTGGCATCATTACCTGACTGGACGATCACTCCGCGCAACAATGCCTCCAAAGGCACGTGCGTGCCTTCACGCACGAACATGCGCGAGCCTCCCATCTGCCAGGCCTTGACGCTGATCGGCACCAGGTCATCTTCGGAGATTCTGTCTTTGGCCAGTTCGCTGAAGACCAGGTAACCGGTCATGATTTTTGTGAGGCTGGCAGGCGGCAATTGCTGGTCGGCGTTCTGCTCTACGATGACTGTGCCG
Source organism: Pseudomonadales bacterium (assembly GCA_049665845.1). Lineage (GTDB taxonomy): Bacteria > Pseudomonadota > Gammaproteobacteria > Pseudomonadales > UBA7434 > UBA7434. Next base: position 888 of record JBATGO010000300.1, read on the forward strand.
GTATTCGCATCGAGTAACAAATAGCTGCTCGCGGCCAGTTGCGGCGGCGCAGGCAGCAATGGTACCTGCGGCTGCGGTATCGCGGAAGTGACGCCCTGGCTTGTACCGGTTTGCGCTGCGGCGAGCGCGCCGTGTATGAGCATCGCAGCGATAATACAAGCACGTACCGCAAACGATAACAAACGATGGGAGGATCTGATAGAACGGAATACTGATCTGGACATTGAACTCGACATTGGGGCTGACAACATTTGCGCTTGTGAATTGTTCTACAGCCACAGCGAGATGGCAAGCAAGGCTGCCACAAAGACAGCGCTTTTACCGTTAGAAAACAGCAATTTTATGCCGTTGACAGCGCGCCGTGAAGCGCGGCTCGCTAAGAGTCGCTATTGCTCCGAAACGCCGTGCATAGGCGTGTACTGCGAGAGCGAGGGGTGCTCGAGCAGCTGCTGCACATGATCCCTGCTCGGCAGCGGGCCTATGCGCACCCGGTACAGGTCTGCGTTATCCACCGGATGAATAACAACGTTGTGCGCGAGCGCCGGGATCTCGCCGCGATTTAGCCGCTGCAACAGCGAATTTTGCACACCCTGCGCTTTTTCAAGCTCGCTGAACGCCGCTACCTGCAGATAGTGCCTGCCGCTCCCGGCCAGCGCAGCAACCGGCAGTGCGGGCATGTTCGTTCCAGCAACTTCGCCTGATGACTGCTGTTGCCGCGTAGGATCGACTGCGACCTGCTTAGCCAGTTGTGTTTGCTGTGGTTTTTGCTTTTGCAGTAGCGGTTCGGGCTGCGCGCTGGTTTCTCGCTTGCGTGCCTGCTGCCAGGCTGCTGCGTCGATCACCTCGATCTCAACTTCGGCAGTACCGTTGCGCAGCATGCCCAGCTTGGTTGCTGCCGCATAAGAAAGGTCGATGATGCGATTGCCGTGAAAGGGGCCGCGATCATTCACCCGCACGATGATCTCGCGACCATTTTCCAGGTTGCGCACCCTCACATAGCTGGGTAGCGGCAGGTGCTTGTGCGCCGCCGTCATTTGATACATGTCGTAGCGCTCACCGTTGGCAGTGGAGCGACCATGAAATTTTTTGCCATACCACGATGCCGGGCCGCGCTCGCGATAACCGCGCGCATCATCAAGCACGCGATAGGATTTGCCGAAAACGGTATAGACGCTGCGGTTACCGCCGCGGCTGCGCGACTCAACGC
>JBATGO010000301.1:0-19124 GCA_049665845.1 Pseudomonadales bacterium
GCGTTTCGCTGGCTGGCGGTGCCTTTTTCGCTGGCTGCACCGGTTTCACTGGAGGCACTTTTTTCGCTTGCGCCGCCATTTTCACTGGCAGCGCCTTTTTCGCTGGCAGCGCCTTTTTCACTGGCAGCGCCTTTTTCACTGGCAGCGCCTTGCTCGCTCGCTGTGCCATTTTGGCCCGCCGAACCTTTATTCTTGAAGTCGGTTTCGTACCAGCCGCTGCCCTTGAGCTTGAAAGAAGCGGCTGAAACAAGCTTTATCAGGGCGGGCTGGTCGCAGTTAGGGCAGTCGACCAGCGGTGCGGCTGCCATTTTTTGCAGAGCCTCAAGTCGATGTGCACAGGCGCTGCACTGGTACTCGTATATCGGCATTCAGAATGCTCTCCACTGCTGTCAAAACCGGATACAGGCGCATTCAAAAGCAACTGCCCCTGTTCGCGCGGGCGGCGATTATAAACCAAAGGCCAGTGCTGCTTAAACGCGTCGTAGTGACTATTTTTGGCAGCAAATCCAGCTTGGCGCTCGCCTGGCAGGTTAGCGGACACTAGCGCCGGTAAGCTTTGGCAGCTAGAGGTTAAAGCCGTATTGGGCTGCCAATCAGGATGCAGGGAAGCATCACATGTCTGCGCATCGCCATACGGCGAATTTGGTACCGGCAGGAAGCGAGACTTGTATGGCAATCTAACACCTGTTCGTGGCAAGCAAAAACCAACACGCAGGGTGGCAAAATTTTTTATTGCGAGTCGATCTCCCAAATAATTCGAAAAGCGAAAAAGCCGTAAAAATAAGGGTTTTTTCCGTTGCCTGCCCGCATCGTTTTGGTTATATATACACGCGCTGGTAACGATGCCTGAAGCAAAGTAACTTGCAGAGCAGCCAAAAACCGCTGTAAAAGCAGGTTTTTCCGCTAAGGCGCGCTGCAATTAAGTGCGCCAGCAACGATTCAGCAATCGAAAGTCGATTGGAACAAGCTTTAAGAAAACTCATAGAAGTCTCGAAGAAAACCCTGTTTTTATAACGTCAAGAGGATTTACGACCATGGCCGCCAAAAAATCTACCAAGAGAAAAGCACCTGCAAAAAGAAAAGTCGCCAAACCGAAAGCTCCGGCGAAAAAGTCTTTAAGCGCGATCAAGTCGCGATACAGTAAAACGCAAATCGTGACCGAGCTTGCCGAAAGCAACGAACTGACCCGCAAGCAGGTAAGCAGCGTTATCGAGGATCTCGCAGACCTGATCGAGCGTCACGTCAAAAAAGGCGCTTGCGGAGAGTTTGTCCTGCCTGGCCTGCTGAAAGTCAACACTGTGAAAAAGCCGGCCCGCAAGGCGCGCAAGGGTATCAACCCATTCACTGGTGAAGAAACCATGTTCAAGGCCAAGCCTGCTTCTACTGTCGTAAAAGTGCGCCCGCTGAAAAAGCTCAAAGAAATGGCTGGCTAAGCCACTTTCGCAAGCTGTGCCGAAAGCCGGGGCTGGCGCAACCAGTCCCGGCTTTTTATTGCGCGGCAGTAACCGCTTTTTGGCAAAGTCAGATAAACTCTGCATCCCTGGAACGCCTCGCAACCCGACTGGATATTCCCCATGCGCACCAGCGATTTATTACTGGCCACGGTTAAAGAAGTCCCCGCCGATGCAGAAGTCATCAGCCACCAGTTAATGCTGCGCGCCGGCATGATTCGCAAACTCGCCTCCGGGCTGTATACCTGGCTGCCACTGGGCCTGCGGGTATTGCGAAAAATTGAGGCTATCGTGCGTGAAGAGATGGACAACAGTGGCGCACAGGAAGTTTTGATGCCAGTGGTACAACCGGCGGAGCTTTGGGAGGAGAGTGGGCGCTGGGAAATGTACGGCGCAGAACTGCTGCGCATTCGCGATCGTCACCAGCGTGCGTTCTGCCTGGGCCCGACCCATGAAGAAGTTATCACCGAACTGGTACGCAACGAAGTGCACAGCTACAAACAGCTGCCAATCAATCTCTACCAGATCCAGACCAAGTTTCGTGACGAGATAAGGCCGCGCTTCGGTGTAATGCGTGCGCGCGAATTTATCATGAAAGACGCCTATTCCTTTCATAGCAGCGATAGCTGCCTGCAACAAACCTACCAGCGCATGTACGAAGCCTATAGTGCTATTTTCAGCCGCATTGGTCTTGAATTTCGCGCAGTGCTGGCAGATACCGGTTCTATAGGCGGTAACGCCAGCCACGAATTCCATGTGCTGGCCGATTCGGGCGAAGACGAAATCGCCTTCAGTGACAGCGGTGATTACGCAGCCAATGTCGAATTGGCAGAAGCACTGCCCCTGCAGGCACCGGGCGACAGCATGACCGCGCTTGAAAAGATCGCAACGCCGCGGGCAAAAACCATCGACGAAGTCGCAGCGCTGTTCAAGGTAGACGCCAGCGCAACGGTTAAGACCCTGCTGGTGGCGGCTGACGAAGAACACTGTGCGGTACCGCTGGTTGCACTGGTGCTGCGCGGCGATCACCAACTGAATGCCGTCAAAGCTGCCAAACTGATGCAGGTCGCTCTACCACTGCGTATGGCAAGCGACGAGGAAATCGAAAACACGTTGGGTTGTAAACCCGGCTCGATCGGCCCGCTCAAATGCAGCTTACCCGTAATCGTCGACCGCAGCGCCGCGGCACTTGGCTACTTTATTTGCGGCGCAAACGAGGACGGCTTTCATTTTCGTGGCGCGAACTGGCAACGGGATGCCGATAACATTGAAGTTGCCGACCTGCGCTGCGTGGTCGCCGGTGATCCCAGCCCCGATGGCAACGGTGCATTGCAAATCAAGCGGGGCATAGAAGTAGGCCACATCTTCCAGCTCGGCGACAAGTACAGCAAGGCCATGCAGGCCACCGTGCTCAACGAGCAGGGCAAGGCGCAGCAACCGACCATGGGCTGTTATGGCATCGGCGTATCGCGGGTTATGGCCGCAGCGATAGAGCAGAATCACGATGACAACGGCATCATTTGGCCCGCCTCGATCGCGCCTTTCAGCGTAGCGCTGGTGCCGATCAATATGCATAAATCGGAGCTGGTGCGCACACACTGCGAAAAGCTCTACAGCGCATTGCTGAAAGCGGGTGTAGAGGTATTGCTCGATGATCGCGACGAGCGCCCCGGCGTAAAATTTGCCGACATGGAGCTGATCGGCATTCCACATCGCGTGGTGCTCGGCGAAAAAAGCCTGCAGCGCGGTATGCTCGAATATCGCGCCCGCCGCGACAGCGAGTCCAGCGACTTGCCCATCGACGAAGCCTGCGCTTACATCCTGGCGGCATTGTTGTCATCGAAATCAGGGTAAGCGAAATCAGGGCCAGCGAAATCGGGATCAGCAAGACTGGCGTCCACAGAATTGTAAGCGGAGCGATTATTCCGCTCGCGGTGCGCCCTCGAGCGGATGCAATATTGCACCGGATCGCGGCTCACACCAGATCTGCACTAGAATAGAACCATGCCCTCTTCCAAAGCACCCGAACATAAAGCACCCGGAAATACAGCGGTTGCAATAGGCCTGCACCTGCCTGCATTTGACGCCGGTCGTGCTGCGGCTCCCGGCCTGCTCATCCGTTGCAAGGCCTGCTTCTTTGTATTGCTGGTGATATTGAGCGCGCAGGCTATGACGGCAAACGCTGAATCGCCGGGACGCGACGCGCAAATTAATGACAGCGAGCTGAAGGCGTTTCTGCAGCAAAGCCTCAACAGCGAGCGCGAAGCGAAATTCGACAAATACGATGCCGAAGTATGGCTGGAAAGCATGCTCAGCCGCATGCAGGTTTATAAAACTGCGCGCGAGGAAGCGCTGGCGGTGCTGCAGGCGGTATATCGCGAGGCACACGCCAGCAATTTGCCTCCGGACCTGGTACTGGCCGTGATCGCCATCGAAAGTGCCTTCAACCGCTTCGCAGTATCCAGGGTCGGCGCACAGGGGCTGATGCAGGTCATGCCGTTCTGGAAGCGCGAAATTGGCCGGGTCGGCGACAACCTGATGGATATCGACGTCAATGTTCGCTACGGCTGCAAAATATTGCAGTACTACATCAATAAATCCGGAGGCAACCTGAGCGAGGCGCTGGCGCGCTATAACGGCAGTTACGGTCGCACGGTCTATTCCGAAAAAGTACTGGTGGCCTGGCAGCAACGCTGGCAGAGTGGCAGGCTCAGCAAGCGCTAAATCATTGCCCGCATGCCCGCGGCTAGCGCAGCCTGCGGATAAAACCCGGATTCTTTATCTATACTCTGGAAGTGGGGACGAAGCGCTGGCTTCGTAGGGGTAAATCTAATTAAACGCGCTGCAAGACTGTAAATCTTGTCTCGACGTAAGCTGTAAGGCACTGATTTTCGTGGGTAAAATTATTACAACAACGCTTCGCATCGGCATGCGGCCGAAAGCCGGCGGGTTTATCCTGCCGGCTTTTGCTTTGTTATTGCAGTTGGCAAGCGCACCACTTTATGCCAGCCACGGCCCGGGCGATGAGATCAAAATAAACCAAGGGCACACTCACGTCGTGACACGCTCCACAAGCGGCGAAGATATAACGATTTCCCTTGAAACCGGCAAAAGCCGGGCGCCAGGAGCACAGCTTGAGCCGCCAGCCTCGGCCGAACAATCTGCGCTGCTGAAAATCTATCGCTCCAACCTGCTGAAGCAGACCTACCAGCACGTTGTCTACCCCGACTCGGCAATCGCGAAAAACCACGAAGGCGAAGTGGTCCTGATGGTAACCGTAGATCGCAACGGCAAGGTCAAGGCAATCGATTATGACTCGCGCGCGCGCTTCAATTCGCTGAACAAGGCCGCATCGATCGCTGTAAAGCGCGCAAAACCCTACCCGCCGGTACCAACACGCCTGGACGGTGAGACTTTCCAGATTTCCATGCCGATTCGTTTTCTCCTGCAAGGCTAGCATCGGCGCCCTGCCTCCACGCCTGAATTCCGATTGCATAGCATGTCGTATTGCGGGCGGCTCCACCAGCGCAGGCCGCGCTGGTACACTGCCCGAATGCACCACTTCAGGAATTCCTTCGCAGGCCTGCCCGACGTGTTCTACTCACGCGTGCAGACCAGCGCACTCAAGCACCCGCACTGGGTTGTACAAAATCATGAGCTAGCGCGCCAGCTCGGCATCGCCTGGCAGCCCGACGCCGGCCAAAAATTGCTGTGTGCTTGCAGCGGCGGCGAACCACTTGCCGGCAGCGAACCGCTGGCAATGGTTTATGCCGGGCACCAGTTCGGGCAGTACGTGCCGCAACTGGGCGACGGGCGCGGAGTATTGCTCGGCGAGCTGCCAACAGCTTGCGGTAATCTCGAACTACACCTTAAGGGTGCCGGACAAACGCCGTATTCCCGATTCGGTGATGGCCGCGCGGTGCTGCGCTCATGTATCCGCGAATACATCGGCAGCGAGGCGCTGCACGCACTCGGTGTTCCGACCACGCGGGCGCTGTGTATTACCAGCGGCAGCGACACGGTCTGGCGCGAAACGCTGGAGCCGGTCGCAATGATGTGCCGTGTTGCGCAAAGCCATGTTCGCTTCGGCAGTTTCGAATTTTTCCACTACACGCGCCAGCCCGAGCGGGTGCAGCAACTGGCCGATTTTTGTATCCAGCACTATTACACGCAGCTCGCAGAACTGCCTGCGCCAGCGCGCTACGCGGCGTTTCTGCAGGCAGTCGTTGGGCGCACCGCAGCACTGATTGCGAGCTGGCAGGCAATTGGTTTCGCACACGGCGTGCTGAATACCGACAATATGTCGATTGTCGGTGATACTTTCGATTTCGGCCCTTTCGGTTTCCTGGATCGCTACGAACCGGGCTACATCTGCAATCATTCCGACCACCATGGCCGCTACGCATTTAACGCGCAACCACACATCGGCCTGTGGAATCTGAGCGCACTCGCTGAAGCGCTTGCTTCGCTGGTAGAAAAAGACCAGCGCGATGCCGCGCTCGCGCAATACGAACCGGCGCTAATCGAACAATTTGAATCACGCATGCGTGCAAAGCTCGGCTTCGCCGAACAGATGCCCGAAGACAGCGCAATGATTTTCAGCTGGCTCGAACTGATGCAACGCAATGGCGCCGACTACAGCCTGGGGTTCCGTTATCTCGCTGACCTGCAAAGCAGCGGAGATGAAAGCCGGCTACGATCACAGTTCACGGTGGCTAACCAGGACCTGGAAGACTGGTTGCAGCGCTATCGAAAGCGACTACAAGCTGGCGCGCTTACGCGCGAGGAAAGTGCAGGGCTGATGCAGCAAAATAATCCGCTGTATATTCCGCGCAACTATCTTGCACAGGAAGCAATCGAGCAGGCCGACAACGGCAACTACGCTGCGCTGCAAAAACTGCTGGAAGTGCTGTCCAACCCCTATCGCGAACAGGCGGGCTGCGAACATTATGCCGAGCCGGCGCCTGCGTGGAGCGAACAGCTGGAAATCAGCTGTTCGTCCTGAGTTTGCCTGGTGCGCGAGCTGCTTGCGCTCGAGCTGTCGAGTGCTTGCCGGTTTGTACGGCCGGGACAATCGTTGCTACTTACTTTCAGTAGCTTTCAGCGCGTCCTGCTTCGCCTGCTCTGCAGTCTTGCTGGTGCTATCGGCCATTTTCGACAGCTTGTTGGCGGTTGAATCAGCTGCACTGCCCACCGCGCTTTTGGCCGAGTCGTAGGCGCCCCTGGTTGCTTCGCCAGCCTGGTTGGTCAGGTCTTCGGCTTTTCCAGCGACGTTGCCGGCCGCGGTGCTCGCACCATCGACAACATTCCTGACTGCTCCTTTGGCACTGTCGACCATGTTATCTACCGCGCCATCCAGCGAACCGGCAGTTTTGTTGACTGCATTACCCATCGAGTCGACCGCGTTGTCGGCTGCTTCACCGGCGGCTTCTGCCGCATTCTTCACCGCGCCTCCCACTTTATCCAGCGCACCACCCATCTTGCTTTCTGCGTCATCGCTTTCGTTACCCCCACAGGCAACCAGCACAGCACTGCAAATAAAAACTGCTAAAAATTTCATCAGGTTCTGCATATTGTGTCTCCGAATTAGTTTGTCGCACATAAATGTCACGATATTGACTGCGCGTGCGCAGGGTGTCGCATACAGTGTACTGCCATTGCGCCCTTATCGCGTCGCCAATGCAAGTCTCAACACAGCGGGGATTGTAAAACCTCGCTAAACATCGACGCCCAGGTTGCCCGGAAGATAAATCAGGACGGTATGGCTCGCACACCAGCCTACATCGGCTAAGGTTAAAGAATCGCTCTCAATATGTGGGTTAGGTCACAAATAGCCAGCCGCACTGTTTAGTTAATAGCCATTTTGACGCGTAATTACGCAGCCCAGACGCAGAATCATCGCTCAAATCAGCACCGGAAAACCATGCCGCAACACATCGCCCCGGACACCAATATCACGGCGTCGCAAAGTAATACTGCGGCACCGGCCAACAACGACTCGCACTACCACGCATCCCGCACGCACGCCTCCCGCGCGACCCGCAATGACATCAAAGCCAGAAAGGAAAAGACCGTTCGTTTGCGCTTCCCGATGTGGCTCAACCTCAGCATTTCATTCGGGCTGCCATTCTTTGCCTGCATTATCGGGCTGGGCATGATGTCGCTCGATTCGCAGCGCGACTTCCAGCACCGGCAACTCGATGAATTCGCGAAGGTCATTACTGAACAACTTGCCGCGACCATCACCGAGCCCGTTTTTGCTGATGCATTACTGGAAGTAAAAGTGCTTATCGGTCAGGTCCCGCTAACGGACAACGTTATTGGCGTTGCAGCAATCGATCATCGCGGCGAGGTACTGGCCAGTGCGGGGCATGTGCCGCCAATCTCGAACATTGAGCAGGGCACGAGCAAACAAATCCTTTCGCCAGCTCACTTCTATAAAAACATGGGCAGGGATAACGCACAGCTGGATACTGCGCGCTATCGCGAAGCCATTCTTTACAGCGCGCCAGCCGATTTCCGCGGTGCAATCGGTGGCCACGCGCTGGTGGTCGTAAACCATGCTGCACTCAACGAGCAATTCGAGCAAATGCGCTATGCGGTGATTTTTGCCACCACCGTAATGACCCTGTTCCTGGTCGGCGTGGTTATCTGGTGCAGTCACCGCGTCGCTTCGCCGGTAAAAAGCATCGCCGATGCAGCACGCCGAATCCAGCACGGCGACCGCTCGCTTATCCTGGAACGACGCGATGATGAACTCGGCCAGCTCATCACAGCAATTAACGAAATGACCCGGGGCCTGACCGAGAAAGCCCAGATCGAAAGCGCACTTGCAAAGTTCCTGGCGCCTGACATTGCAGAAAAAATTCTGCGTGAAATCGATACCGTAGATCTGCGCGGAGAAAATGTAGAAGCAACTGTGCTGTTTGCCGACATCGTGGGTTTTACCAGCATGTCTGAGCAAATGAGCCCGGAGCAGGTCAGTGCGATGCTGAACGAATATTTTGGTTACTACTCTGCCTGCGCAAAGCTTTACTTTGGCAATGTCGACAAATTTCTCGGCGACTGCATCATGTTGGTCTTTGGTGCATCGAACAAGGATCCGTTACATCGCTACCACGCGGCGGCTTGCGCAGTCCTGATGCAAAAATTAAATGCGGCAATAAACCAGCTGCGCGCAACCCAGGGACTTGCGGCAATTCACCTGCGCATCGGCATCAACAGCGGCAAGATGCTGGCGGGACTGCTCGGCTCGAAAGACCGTTTTGAATATACCGTAATAGGAGACTCGGTAAACCTGGCATCACGGCTTTGTAACGAGGCTGAAGCGGAACAGATAATTATCCAGCAGGAATTCTATACGCACCTGGAGCCCCATTGTGTGGCGCAAGTCGATAAGGCAAAAACCATTCGTGTGCGTGGCAAGAGTGACCCCATTGCAATTTACAACCTGCAAGGGTTGAAGCACGCCAAAACCAGTGGCGACAAGGCGTTGATCAATGACTTGCTGGAGCGCTCGAGGAATTCATTGACACGAATTAATAAACCAGGCTAGCAAAGTCATTTCGCTGGCTTTGAACGTGCGCTGCGGCGTAAATCTGGCGTCAGGCCATGAACGTCCGGCGGCATGGACGCCGCCGGCGAGCGTACATGGATGTATTTACAGCGTTTCATGGCCTGACGCCAGATTTTCGCCGCAGCCATTTCTATCGTCTACCAGGACCTGAATTGTCATGGCCCGCATACAGCTTCACACCACCCCGAGCCCGGGCTTCGTTGAACCATTCAATTAATAGCAACTTAGTACCGCGAGCCAAGCCGTCGTTGAGCCAGTCAGTGAAGCGCGAGATTTTGCTGGCGCTGCCAGCCAAATATTACAATCCAGCGCTCAGTGTTCCCGCGTTGCACGGAACTCAATATCCGGCCAGCGCTCCTGAGTAAGACTCAGGTTTACCCTGGTAGGCGCGAGGTAACTGAGGTGCCCACCGCCATCCAGCGCGAGGTTTTCGGCCTGTTTGCGCCGGAACTCCGCGAGCATTTTTTCATCGCTGCATTCGACCCAGTGCGCGGTATATACATTTACCGGCTCATAAATCGCTTCAACCTTGTATTCATCCTTTAACCGATAGGCCACCACATCGAACTGCAAACTGCCGACCGCCCCGACAATCAGGTCGTTGTTGTTGAGTGGCATAAAAACCTGCGTGGAACCCTCTTCCGCCAACTGCTGCAAACCCTTCTGCAACTGCTTCGTCTTGAGTGGATCCCTGAGCCGAATACGCTTGAAAAGTTCGGGCGCAAAATGCGGGATGCCGGTGAACTTCAGCGCTTCACCTTCCGAAAAGGTGTCGCCAATCTGTATCGTGCCGTGATTATGCAAACCGATGATATCGCCTGACAACGCGGTGTCTACTGCAGCGCGGTCGCCCGCCTTGAAGTTCACTGCATCGGCTACCTTGACATCCTTGCCAATACGCACATGGCGCATGCGCATACCCTTGCTGTAAGTGCCCGAACAGATGCGCATAAAGGCAATGCGATCGCGATGCTTCGGGTCCATGTTGGCCTGTATCTTGAAAACAAAGCCTGAGAAACTGTTTTCCAGTGGATCCACTTCGCGCGTTTGCGTAGCGCGTGTTATGGGCGGTGGTGCCCACTCGACAAAACCGTCGAGCATTTCGCGCACACCGAAGTTCGCCAGTGCCGTACCAAAAAACACCGGCGTCAATTTGCCGGAAAGATAGGCCTCCAGTTCGAACTTGTGGCTGGCGCCGCGCACCAGTTCGATTTCTTCGACAAAATCGTCGTAGTAAACACCCAGCAGCACGCGCGCTTCATCGCTGTCGATTCCACTGATACGAACATCTTCGTGAATGGTAAAGTTGTGGCCACTTTCGAATACGTGAATCGTATCGGTGTAGAGGTTATAAACGCCGCGAAATTCCTTGCCCATGCCTATAGGCCAGTTGATCGGCGCGGCCTGGATTTTCAACACCTGCTCGATTTCGTCGAGCAGGTCGACAGCATCGCGAATATCGCGATCAAGTTTGTTCACGAAGCTGACTATCGGTGTATCGCGCAGGCGACAGACATCCATAAGCTTGATGGTGCGCTCTTCGACTCCCTTCGCGCCGTCGACCACCATCAACGCTGAATCTACTGCGGTAAGGGTGCGATAGGTATCTTCAGAAAAATCTTCGTGCCCGGGTGTATCGAGCAGATTGACGACGCGGCCCTGATAGGGAAACTGCATTACCGAGGACGTTACCGAGATGCCGCGCTCCTGTTCCATGCTCATCCAGTCGGATGTGGCATGCCGGTCGGCTTTTTTTCCTTTCACAGAACCCGCCACCTGGATGAGCCTGCCGAGTAGCAGCAGCTTTTCGGTGATCGTGGTTTTACCCGCATCGGGGTGCGAGATAATCGCGAAGGTTCGTCGCTTTTGCACCTGCGCATTGAAACTGCTATTGCTCACGAAATCCTGCTACCTGCTAAAAAGTGTTCGATTACCCTGACGGCAAGGCGCGATATTCTACAGGTTTTGACACTTTTTTCGCGCCAATATTTGCGCCGTGCTGCGATCTGCTAGTATGCGGCAACAGTCGCAAAAAAATCGCGCAAAAACATCGCACAAGGAGTTCGATAGATGCCTGATTTACGACGCGCCATCGGGATGCCGATGCTCCTGTTTTTTGGACTGGGCAATATCCTCGGCGCCGGCATTTACGTCCTGATCGGCGAGGTCGTCGCAGAAGCAGCGATCTATGCACCCTTCGCATTTATGCTCGCCTCGGTAATAGCCGGCCTGAGCGCCTTTTCCTATGCCGAACTCTCTGCACGCTTTCCGCACGCGGCTGGTGAAGCGCTGTACATCCAGGAAGGTTTCGGCGTAACGTCCGTCTCGCGCATAACCGGCTTGTTGATCGCGCTGGCCGGGATGGTGTCAGCGGCAACCATCACACGTGGGTTCCACGGTTATTTCAGCGTTTTCTTTACGCTCGACGCCGCGATCGTCATTAGCGCTGTAGTGTTGTTGCTGGGTGCCCTGACCATCTGGGGCGTCAGCCAGTCGGTCGGCACGGCTGCGGCTTTGACAATTGTCGAAATTGCAGGGCTTTTGCTCGTGGTCTGGGCTGGCCGCGACTTGCTGGCCAGTACACCACAGCACATTCCCGAACTGTTGCCGCCGGCTGACGTTGCCGTGTGGACAGGTATAGGATTGGGCGCATTTATCGCGTTCTTCGCCTTTATTGGCTTCGAGGATATGGTGAACGTTGCCGAAGAAGTAAAAAACCCGGGCCGCAACATGCCCACCGCGATTCTGCTGGCCTTGCTGATTGCCACCTTAATGTATGCGAGCGTATCGATTGTCGCGGTGCTTGCATTGCCGGTTGAAGAACTGGCTGGCAGCAAAGCGCCACTCGCCGATGTGCTTTCGGTACTGGTTGACTACGACCCACGGTTTATCAGCGGTATCAGCATGCTGGCAATAGTGAACGGCGCGCTGATACAAATGGTGATGGCTTCCCGCCTGATCTACGGTATGGCCAGCAAGGGCTGGCTACCGAAACCACTTGCAAGCGTCAATGCTGCAACGCGCACACCAGTGAATGCAACGCTGATTGTTATAGGCATAATCCTGTCGCTCGCGCTGTGGCTGCCGATTCAAACCCTGGCGATGGCGACCAGCTATATCGTGCTGATCGTTTTCACGCTGGTAAACGCATCGCTGCTTGCAATAAGACGCAGGGAAGTTAAAGCAGGCGAAGGATTCCAGGTTCCCATCTGGGTGCCAATCGCCGGCCTGATGGCCAGCCTTGCGCTGATTATTTTCGAGCTATCGCAGCACTGGCTAGCGCGGTAATTAATAGCACCATGCAGCAATGCCGCTACGCAAAATAATTCATCAACCAGGCGATTACCAGTACCTGCGGCACACTGATTAGCGGCAGGAACAGCGCAATCTTCCAGGAACGGGTGGTCTCTTTTAGCACCATGATTTCTGTGTAGTCGGTGGCTACCCCCGTCATCAGGAATGCAAAGCTATTGCCCGGCGCCTGCGCGCGCGTGAGTAAATCGGCGGCGATAGGCGTAGAGCCTTCAGAACACACCTCCAGCACGGTAGCGACCAATACGGTTAAACCAAGCCCGGCGAGCGTCGGCCCGAAATAGGTACCAAATTGCTCGGGTGAAACAAAAGCCCGCACCAGGCTTGCCAGTACAATACCGAACAGGATCCAGCGCAACACCATGCGCGATTCCCTGATGCCCTCAACCAGCATGCTGCGAAAAAACGCAAGGGAATAACGGGTGCCGGCAAGTCCTTTCCTCGCTTCAGGCCAGAACCGGAAACTGGCGGTGATCTCACTGCTGGCAGGGTTGGCTGGCAAAACGCCGCGCGCGCAGAGCCATTCGAAAAAAAGTCCCGTGACAATCGCCACCAGCATCGACAACGCGATAAATGCAAGAGTCCACGGCAAACCAATCAGCGCAAAAAGCACCAGCGTGAGCGAGAAAGAATTCCACGGGCTTGCGATCAGGAAGGCCATTACCTGCCCTACACTGGCGCCCCTTTCATACAGCTTTGCAGCCACCATCAGGATGCCGTGGCTGCAAAGGTCAAGCAGGACACCCGCTCCCGCGGCACGGACAATCGCGCGAGCGCCGTTCCCTGTGCCCAGCGCCGACATGACGAACTGCCTCGGGATTTTGGTCAGTAACGCGAGCATCAGGATACCGAGCGCAACCCCCCACCACATGGTGTTAACGAGCTCGAATACCGCATGACTGAGTGTGTGATACCAACCGGCAAAAGCGGTGCTTTGCGCTGCAAGCGCAAAGTGCAGGTACAAGAACGTCACGACGAGCGCAGAGCACCACAGTAAGTAGTCACGACGCCCGCTCGGCTGGCAATGATCGCCAGCGTGCTGACCATGCCCGTGACCCGCTTCGTGCTCACGGGCATGCTCGCAATCGTTACTGTCGCTCATCCAGGCCACCTGCAGTTACGCTCCGGCAGGCGCTACACTGGCTGCCGATGCCCCTATTTGATTGCAATGCGATTGCTTTCGGGGGTCCTCTCCGGCACCTTCGGCAGTGAAACTTCCAGCACGCCATCCTTGAACGCTGCGCTTATATCGCTTTCGGCAATATTCCTGCCTACCGAAAAACTGCGCGCAAAGCGTCCGGTCCGACGCTCGCGTCGAATCACCTTGCCATCCTTCTCCTCCGTGTTTTCGTCGCTATGCGACGCTTCGATAGTTAACATGCCGTCGCGCAGTTGCAGATTGACGTCTTCTTTCTTAACACCCGGCAAGTCCAGCTTCAGCGTGTAACCATCCTCTTTTTCCACCACATCGACCGCGGGCGAAAAAAAGCCATTCTCGGCGTTACGCCCCGGAAGCGCTGATGGCGTAAAAAAGTCATCAAAAACGCGGCTCAGGTCAAAAATACTGTCTCGAGAAATCAGGTTCATGTTTCCCACCTCTCTAATGTAACGTTCAGGGCGGGCGCACCATCGCGCCCGCCTGTATGGAACATGGGGCCTGGCGGGGAAATTTCAAGATTGCGATGATGTAAGGTTTTTGGGCAGAAAATTCAGGGAGACGATATTTCGAATTTTTCTCGCACAGCTTCCTCCAGCTGCGTCATGCCCCAGCGCCTGCCTTCGGCAACAGCTTCCTGACTGGAAAGCCCGCGCTGGCGGGCTGCGATCGCGCTTAACGCACCAACCCGGTTACCACTGCCGCAGTGCAACAGCGCGGGCTCATCCTCGAACTGCTCAAGCAGGCCAGTCAACTTCGAGGCATTTACGCCCGAAAGATCCTGCGCGCCGCGTACCGGAATGCTGTGGTAGCTCATGCCGAGGGACCGGACGTATGATGCCTCATCCCAGTCGAGCTCCGCGGCAGGACGCAGGCTGACGATATGTTTGATCCCGGCCCTGGCCAGTTGCTCGAGCTGTTCCGGGGTGGGCTGCCCGGCAGAATAAATGCCGTCGACAGGCTGGCGAATATTGATCACGCCTGCTGCAAGCACCTCCGCTGGCTGAAAGCGGTACCCGGCTTCAAGGTGTGCCGTGCGCTGCGCCTGATTACACGAACAGGCAGCGAACAGGACTGCTAAAAACAGCAATGACAGCAGCCTGTACAACCTTCTCTGACCTTTCATAATATTCTCCTTGCAGTTTCCCTATGCCAATTGAGTGCCCGGCAACGCTAGCTATCTGCTTCGTTCGACTGCTGGTACAGCGCTTCGATCTCGGCGCGCTGCGCGAGGGCATCCTTGTAGCCCAGCGCCAGCAGCTTTTGCGCATAGGTCGATTCAAACAGCAGGTAACTGGCGAGTTCCGATGTATCGGCCGCGTCGCCGAGCCCGCCGAGCAGGAAACGCACCAGCGTCGGCAACTTGTCTCCCGCGATCTCGTGCGCAAATTCGCCGAGGTCGCGCGATGGCCGTATAAATATATGGTTAATGCGACGCTCCTGCGCCGTGGCGTCGTTATTCTCGACCAGCCGGTTTATTTGTTCCAGCCTGGCGATATCAACGTCGAGCGTATCGAAAAACAGGCCATTCATAATGGTGCCCAATACTTTCGCAACAGTCGGCGGGTGCGTGGGCGGTTCGATGTGCTGCGGGCCAAGGTAGCGCACACCGACAAAGATGATGTTGTTACAACCAAGGTGCAGGATAGGGCCAGCCGGCGCTGTATTGCGCAAGGTGCCATCGCCGTAGAAAGCGCCATCGAGCTTTACCGGGCGAAACAGCAGTGGGATGGCGCAGGATGCCAGCACATGCTCGACGTCGAAATCCACTTCCTTCGAGTAGCGCCGCGGACGCTGCCAGTGCTGGTAACTATCGTCGCCCTGCACAAAGCTGACCACTTTCTGGTCGCTGTAATTCAGTGCTGAACAGGTCAGGCCACGCAGTTCCCCCGAGGCGATGCGCTCTTCGATATGGTCAAAATCAATTTTGGATGCCAGCAACTCGCGCAGCGGCGAAGCGTCGAGCAGCTCTTTGGCGAGCTTGCGCTTCACCAGTGAACCGAGCGAGACATCACGCAACCAGCCGAAGCCAATACGCCCCAGCGACGCCGCGTCGGTACGGTAGATCTGGCTCGGCTCTATCGAAGCCCAGAGATCGTGCAGGCGCTCTGCCGTGCTGGAGAAGTCGGTTTTACTAGCCGCACAAAAAGTCGCATTGATCGAACCAGCACTGATGCCCGCGTAATAGGCAAAGGGATTCTTGCCGGCATGGGCATCGGCAAGGATTTCCGCAATCCCTTTAACCGCACCGGCCTGGTAGGCACCGCGCGCGCCGCCGCCCGTTAAGGAAAGCCCGAGCACGGTTTATTGATTGTCGAGGAGTTGTCGTACCAGCGGCTCGTACCGCGTGAGCCCCCAGCGCCTGCCTTCGGCGATTGCGCTTTCAACATCAAGCTCCTGTTCCTGCGCAGCGATCAGGGCCGCCAGTGCACCGTTGCGATTGCCGCTGGCACAGTGCACCAGGGTTGGCTGGTCACCAAGGTCCTGCAATTTATTCGCCAGCAGGGCAGCGTTTTCGAAATTAACGCCTGAGCCGTCGACCGGAATATTGTGGTAGTGCATACCGAGCGACTCGACGTAAGCGCCTTCGTCCCAGTCCATTTCAAACGGCGGCCGCAGGTTGACGATATGCCTGATACCCTGCGCAGCCAGTTGCTTGAAGTCATCGGGCTCGGGCTGGCCACTTGAATACAGCGCGTCACCTACCTTGTACAGGTTGGGGATATTCATGACGGGGACTCCGCGAGTGTAAACAAACAATAATCGACGGCGGCCATTGTAACGCTTGCGGCTGGCACTGGCACACTTCGCTGGTCAGTAACTGCAGCACAACATTCAGAAAAAATGTCGCCAGCTTAACTGGTTGGTCACTTCACCAGCATCGCCACTGTCGAAATATTGCATACGCCAGCGCAACTGTTGCCGTATGCCAAAATGCCGCGCCAGGGTAATTTCTGCAAGGCCTGTGTCATGCTCGCGGCCCTGGTCATTGGCACGAAAGCTTGCTTCAAACTGCGCAGACCATGTCGATGATTGTCGCAGCAGGCCGAGCGCCGGACCGAGCGCAAACTGGTAACCGTCGTGCAGGGGCTTGCCGACATCAAGGCCTGCATCAACAAACCCATAGGCCAGCCAAGCACCCCATTGCCGTGCACGGCCGAAGCCCACATCGATAAACGGCGCCAGCGCCGCCACTTCGTACAATCTGCGTGCGCCTGCAGAAACACGCCACGAGGTAGGGTTTAGCATGATGTTGCCCGGCGCGATCGAACTGATATCGATAAGGGCGAGTTTTTGCAATTGCAATTCGGCTGACCTGAACGAACTGCCGTGCAAGCGCCGAAGCTCAGTGTTGATCATCGCAAGGCTTGCAAAGGGCAGGTAACCCTGTGGCGGATCGAGCGCGTCGTGAAAAGCCATGCGTAGCGCTATCGATTCGTAGTCGCGCACACCATCATTGCCCGCCGTAATCGACAGGCGCCTGGTATGGTGGCCTTCGTCATCGCGATACATTGGCCGCTCAATGTCGCCGAACAGTTTTTTAGACGTGAGTCGGCTGCGCCTTGTCAGCAGGTCTATGGAATGCGCGCTCGCCGCATCGCTGCTATGTTTGGCCTTGATTGCGCGGAAACGGCCGTAGTCGTATGCCACTTCCAGCACGCGTGCGGCGCTCTCCTCTTCCAGTAATTCAACCCTGTCAAAAACATTCAACGTTGCTGCAGCTGGCTCGGCCAGCGCTGCGGCCAGGGCCTGCTGCGCTGGCGCCAGACTGGTGTACTTGTTTTGCATCTGCGTAAGTATGGAAGGGCGGTAAGACGTCTCGGCAACAATGCCTGCCTCAACTACCGCGCGCACAGTATCGGCGGGGATCGCACGCAGGCGAAACTGCCCGGCCAGGTTGAATCGCTCGCTCGCGGCATCGAGTAATGCCAGCAACTGGTAGGAGCAGTTCTCGGTAAAAAAGAAATAATCGAACTCGCTGCCACGTAATTCCCAGATGTGGCGCAGGAACTGGTCGACCTCGGCCTGCGTGAGCGCAAGCTTGTACTCCCAGATGTCGCGCGATTCCAGGAAGCTGTAGTCGTTAATTTTTTCGTAATACGGCAGGATGGAAACCACGCCCGGATAGCCGCCGGTGAGGCCCTTCCACGCGAATACAATTTCGTTATCGCCAGGCGGGCTGTTCGCAGCGAAGTTCACTACATAGTCGAGCAAGGGGTTGCCGCCCTGCCTCCTGTTGACCCGAATCAGCGTGTGCCCGTACATGGACGACGGGCTGTTCAGGTAGGCAGCAGGGAAAACCAGCGTTAGCTGCGCGGCATCAATTTTTGCCAGCCACTGCTCGAGATCACCACAATTACCGCGTAGCTCAGCGATAGCGGGAAGATGTTGGCGCAGCCACGCAACCCGCGCCGGGTAGCGACAGAAAACCGAATCGTTGTTGCGCGTTCGCTCTGCCATGAGCGCGCGATACGTTGCAGCCAGCTCCGCTACAGGGTCGCGTTTACCCTTCGTTGCGAGAAAGAAATCGGGCGTATCGACCTGGCTTTGCAGGCCGCCACGGATGCCCACACTGTGGTAATGCAAGAGGTGCAGCCATTGCTGCTGCCTGCCGAGCTGCTCGAAACCAGGTTCGCCCTGCGAGGCCGCAGCTGGGCCTGTTGTAGCGGGAGCAGTCGCAGCGAGACCTGTTGTAGCGGGAGCAGTCGCAGCGAGACCAGTTGCAGCGAGGCCGGTTGCCGCCGAGCCTGTTAAAGTGGTCGCTGCCGCTGCAGAAGCGAACAGCAGGCACAGCAAAACATTGCAGATATTACACACAACGCCTTGCGGCAAAATAATGTAACCACGCAAAGAAATCACCAGGCTATTCCTGCAATATGCTGAAAACAACGCGCTCACAAAAAAGGGCGCTGCACGCGCCCTTCCCTGCAAAGCCCGGGAACTAGCTTACGTAGGCTGACATCGCCGTATCGTCGCGCATCAGCACAACGATACTGTCGTGCAACTGTCCCGACGTTACCGCGTGCGAAGGAAACAGGCTGCTGAAGTTATCACGCAGCATCGCGGTAAAATGCGCGCGATCCTCGTTGCGCACACCGATCACTTCCTGCAACGCCGCCAGCGCTTCGCCCTGCCCTGCTGCAATTTCTGCCGCAAGCCGGTCGATATTGCCGTCAATAAACTGTTGCGTGCCACTGGCCAACGGGCCATTGGCGCTTTCACAACCCAGGGTGCCTGACGTCATACCAAAGGTCTGGTTGCCCGAGGTACCGTTGGTCGTTGCAGCCAGGACATGTTCATGCCATTCGTTGGCATCCTGGAATACTACCTCTGTACCAAGTCCACAACCTGCCGGGCCGTGTCCACCCGCCGCCGTTGCCAGCATTGGAGAAGAAACCAAAAGTACGCCCATGAGAATTTTTTTCATGTTGTTGTTGCCTCCGGATAAATTTGATAATCAGCTAACTGATCCCTGCCGCCCCGACGAACTGTACGTGGCAGCGCGGCTATGATATGCGATTCATCTGCAGGTAGAAAGCCGCGCCGGCAGCCGTGAGACGTTGACTTGCACCGACAAACCGTGGTCATTAATCGCATCTAGCCCATTCATTCGGCATGCATCCAAAGA
>JBATGO010000302.1:0-12324 GCA_049665845.1 Pseudomonadales bacterium
TGCCGCTATCATCAGTGTCGCCACCGTTGTAGCGGTTTAGGCCCGCCCCACCGTTAGCCAGCCCCGCCATGCTGTCGAGAAACCAGCTCGCGGTGAATCCGACTATGCCAACTTCACCAGCAAAAAACGCATTGCCACCACTGCTGTAGCCTTGCATTCCATCGCCATTGTCATTGAATCCGAGCAAATCGACACCAGCGGGATCATTCGGGATATCAACTCCGGCATCCATGCCATCAGCACGCACAACGCCAAGTAAATTGTCACCCAGCGTTTTTTCATTTATGCAATGTGTGCCGTCCACGAAATTTGCGCTATTCGTAGCAGGTGGATCATTAAGCGTCAGGTCGCCAAGGTCAACATTGCTGCCCACCTCGTAACAACCATTGCGAAAATTCACGATCGCGATATTGGCCAGCCTCGCTCGATTTGTGAAATTTTCAAATATGATGCCAAACTCGCGTCCAACGATTCCACCATCTACACTGTCATCATCATTGCCAAACAATGTCGCATTTACGATCAGGGGCGCTACATCCGCACCGGCCGCGCGAATCCCACTGCGCCCGCCCAGTTCACTAATGGTATTGAATTGTCCCGGCCCATGGATTACCAGCAAATCCTTGAGCAAGCCGGCGAAATTTTTATAGTAAATGCCATCACGGCTGGTCCCGGTTACCAGTATCCAGCCCGCACGCGCGATATTGCTGTTGCTGTCGCCGGCAGTAAAACTGATGCCGTCTGATCCCGACGCATGTGATTGCACGTAGTGCAGCTTTGTACTGCTGTGCGGACCATGCAGGGAGAGATTGGCTGCGTAGTCATTGGCGCCAATAGTCACTGCCGCGCCAGCCTCGGTAACAATGGTGTACTCGAGGCGCGAACTGCCCTGTGAAAGTGCTGTTTCCTCGATAACGACACCGCCCCATTCGCCACTGGTTAGAGGGTCAAGCTCATAATCGACGTCGTTCGAGGAAAAGATTACCGGTGCGGCGGCTGTACCGAGCGATTGCAGCGATGCGCCGGGAAAAATATACAGATAATCGACCACACTGCCGTCTATGTCACCGCGCACTGTCGCGCCGGCTTCCACTGTAAGGACCGGATTGCTGGATGAATCACCAACCTGTACTGTGCCGTCGAGTCGCCAGTCAGTACCTGCACGCAACACAGCGTTGACGGTGAGCGTACCGCTCAACTGGCAGATGCCGTCACTGCCAAACGGCTTGACGAACGTAACCGCAAGATCGCCTACTGCCGGGCAGTCGCCGGCAGTGCTATCGAGCCTGTCCTTGCTGCCGGAGCTGCATGCTGTCAGGCAAACGACTGCCAATACAGCGAGGCAAGAAACTGTTGTATTCATGCGTAAGCCACAAGGCGTCGCGCCACTAGCCCATATCGCCGAGCAGACGCAAAAATTCCTGCCGCGTGTTATAGGACTCGCGAAACTCACCCAGCATCACGGAGGTGCCCATTGATGAGTGCTGTTTTTCAACACCGCGCATCATCATGCACATGTGCTTGGCTTCAATAATAACGCCTACGCCAGCAGCATCAGTTACCGACAAGACCGCGTCGGCAATTTCACGCGTCAGCCGCTCCTGGATCTGCAGGCGCCGCGCATACATATCGACAATGCGCGCAAACTTGGAAAGTCCGAGCACCTTACCGCGTGGAATATAGCCCACATGACAGGTACCGACAAAGGGCAGAACGTGATGTTCGCATACCGAGTAAAGCTCGATACCCTTGACCAGCACCATCTCGTCACTGCCCGATTCAAATACTGCATCATTGACGATTTCCTCAAGCGTCATCTCATAGCCACGAGTGATATATTGCAGCGCTTTTGCAGCGCGCATCGGGGTTTCGCGCAGGCCTTCCCGCGATGTGTCTTCGCCGATGCCTTCAATGATTCCCTTATAGTGATTTGCCAGCACAGCGCTGGACGCCTTCTTTATATCTGCCATGATGAATTTCCGTTGCTGGATTAATGTCAGCGGGGTTTGCTGCGGCGCTCAAAATAGATGTCAGCGGACTGCACTACGCGCTGGAAATATTCATCGCTCTCGTGCGCGAGATGATGCCGCGCACCCTTGATAGGCATAAAACGGGACTTGGGAAACTTCTCGGCGATTATTTTCTGGTTATAGCGCCAGTCAACCGTATCGTCATCGCTTCCCTGAACCACCAGCACAACGTTTTCGCCCCAACTCAGCTCCCTGAAGCGGCGCTCCCAGTTGACCATCGCGCTAATCCACTTCACCGGGATACGCTTGATGACCAGCGGGTCCTGCGTGCGGACAAAGCGCAGGAATTCCTTGTCGTGGGAATTAACCGTAAATTTCCTGCGTATCGAGGGCATCCATCCGCGCATGACGCGCTCGCCAAATTGAATCGTACGCCAGGCTACTGGTCGCACCAGCGGTGCCAGCAACATCACCTTGTCGAAAGGGCCCGTGTCTTCATCGTACTGCTGGCTAAGCAGGTAGTCCATCACCACCGCAGCGCCCATGCTCTGCGCAATCACATGCCATGGCGCAGGCACTTTTTTATAGAAAAATTCCAGGCATTGGCGCAGCACTAAAACGTAATCGCCAAAACTGTCGATAGCAGCCGGCCTACCCGTGGACAGGCCGTGACCGGGAAACTCGAACATCACTACGCTACAACCGCGGTGCAGCAGGTAGTCGATCACTTTGCGAAACAGGCCAACATGATCGAGAAACCCGTGCACAACAAAACAGGTTCGTTCGGCGCCGGCATTTTCAAAATAATGGCAGGCGATACGATAGTCGTTGCACTTTAGATAACCGAGATGGTGCTTAACGCGCTCCAGCTTTTTACTGAAATTGATATCGTAAAAATCGAAATAGCCTTTCTCCTGCTCGCTATGGCTATAAGCGCCGTCCAGCGCCAGCGGCCTGAGACGTTTCCTGAGTTCGGCTATATTCATTCCGGCTTTCCTGGCTTGCCTTACTTGTGCGAAGACATTGACGGCTCAAGCGCCACTGCGCGCTTTTAGCATTGCGACCGCAGGCAATTCCTTGCCCTCGACAAACTCAAGGAAAGCTCCACCGCCAGTCGAAATATACGATATCTCAGCAGCGACACCAAATTTGTCAATCGCGGCTAGCGTGTCTCCACCTCCGGCGATCGAAAAAGCGTCACTAGCGGCAATCGCTTCAGCGATTGCACGCGTGCCGGCAGAAAACTGCTCGAACTCAAACACGCCGACCGGCCCGTTCCAGATAATGGTTTTTGCCCTGGCGAGCAGCGCGGCGAATTGTTTAGCCGTATCCGGGCCAATGTCGAAAATCATGTCCGCGTCGCCAACCTCATCGGCAGATTTACGCGTAGCTTTTGTGCTTTCAGAAAATTCTGCACCAACCACCACGTCTACCGGCAGGGGCACATCAGTTTTTGCGGCGAGCTCACGCGCCGCTTCCAGCAGTTCATGTTCGCACAGCGATTTGCCGACATTCTTGCCCGCCGCGGCAAGAAAGGTATTGGCAATACCTCCACCGACAATTAACTGGTCGACAACCTTGCCCAGCGACTCGAGCACGGTGAGCTTGGTCGATACTTTCGAGCCGCCGACAATCGCCACCACAGGCCGGGCAGGATTGGCCATCGCTTTCTCGAGTGCATCGAGCTCTGCGCTGAGCAGTG
Source organism: Pseudomonadales bacterium (assembly GCA_049665845.1). Taxonomy (GTDB): domain Bacteria; phylum Pseudomonadota; class Gammaproteobacteria; order Pseudomonadales; family UBA7434; genus UBA7434. The sequence goes on from JBATGO010000302.1 coordinate 3,673, forward strand.
GCCCGGCACAGGCTTGCGGGGCAAATTTGGCTACGCCGTGGGTCGACGCCTGTGCACGGTGCGCAGTGCCAAACGCGTCCATAACAAAAACATCGCATAGCCCTGCATAGGCGCGCGCCAGTGATTCATCATCTTTTTTCTCGCCCTGGTTAAAGCGTACATTTTCAAGCAGGCAAACGCCGTGTTGCTCAAGCGCTTGCTGTACCGAACCCGCATCGCGCCAGTTGACCACCAGCGGCAACTCACGGCCCAGCAAACTACCGAGATACCGTGCCACCGGTGCCAGGCTGAACTCGGCATTCTCGACCGCACTGCCACCTTCGGTAGGCCTGCCCAGGTGCGACATAAGGATAACCTTGGCGCCAGCTTGCAATGCAGCTTGTATGCCTGGCAACGCCGCACGAATGCGCGCGTCGGATGCCACCTCGCCATTTTTGATCGGTACATTCAGGTCTTCGCGTATCAGTACACGCTTGCCTTTCAACTCGATGTTTTTCATCTCCAACACTGACATAAGTATTTACCTGTATTAGAAATTCGCGAATCGACGCGCTGCTATGATTGATTTTCAGCAACATGGGTGCGTGCCGAAAAGTGGCACGATCCATGACACGCTGTAAATACGTCCGTGTACGCTTGCGGGCGACATCCGTGTCGCCCGACGGTCATGGATCGTGCCACTCTCCTGCACGCACCCGTACCACTTTCCTTTTCGCACCCGTGCTACTTGCGATACCGGACCCTGGCTACAGGCACGACAAATTGCAGCAAGCGTTTAGTGCTTCGACATCAACAATGCCAGATCCAGCATCCGGTTCGCGAAAGCCCACTCGTTGTCGAACCAAACCAGCAAGTTCACCGTGCGACCGCCGCTGACGCGCGTCTGCAATGTATCGATTATGCCAGAGCGGCTATCGCCATTGAAATCGCAGGAAGCCAGTTGCTCCGAGGTTACGCCCAGCACCCCGGCGAGTTCACTCCCGGCCGCTTTTTGCATGGCCCGATTGACGCTTTCGCAGCTGACTTCGCTTGCCAGGTTTACCGTAATATTCAACGCAGATACATTGCTCACCGGCACGCGCAAGGCATGCGCCGCAAACTTGCCATCGAGTTCCGGCAATACCCTGCCTATACCAGCAGCCAGTTCGGTATCCACCGGGATAATGGATTCGGAGGCAGCGCGGTTCCTGCGCAAGTCGCTGCTGTGGTAGGCGTCGATAACCGGCTGGTCGTGCATCGAGGCGTGTACCGTGGTGATGATACCGTTGTCGATACCGAATTGTCGGTGCAGAACCTGCAACACAGGTATCAATGCGTTGCTGGTACACGAGGCAGCCGAAACAACGGTTTCGCTAACATTTAAATCGCTGGAATTAACACCGCAGACAATCGCCGGGATCGGCGCTTCACCGGGGTTGGAAAGCAACACGCGCTGCGCGCCGGCAGCTATATGCGCGCGGGCGCTCGCCGCATCAGTAATCTGGCCGCTGCATTCAAGCACAAGATCCACGTTGAGCGCGCGCCAGCCGAGCCGCTGCGGCTGCGGTTCTGCGCTGAGCGACAGCCTGTGTTGCCGGCCTGTAGACGCGGTAACTACCAGGCACTCGCCATCAAGTTGCACGCTGCCCGGGAAACGGCCGTGCGTGCTGTCGTAGGAAGTCAGGTAATGAATCGACCGCGGTGGCGCGAGCTCATTAATGGCAACAAAATCCAGCACCGCACAATCTTCGCGGGCCAGCGCAGCGCGAAGTGCGCAGCGGCCTATGCGGCCGAAGCCGTTGATCGCTACACGCACCAGCGGACTCGATGTGCGCTGCTAGAGCAGTGCGCGCACGGCATCAGCCACCGCACTCGCTGTAATATTGAAGTGCTCATACAATTCACTGGCAGGCGCGGATTCACCGAAGCTTCGCATGCCTATCACATCGCCGTCGAGACCAACATACTTGCGCCAGTAATCGACATGCCCTGCCTCCACCGCGACGCGCGCGCGCAGCGCAGGCGGCAGCACTGCATCGCGGTAGCTGGCATCCTGGGCATCGAATACTTCGGTGCAGGGCATCGACACCACGCGCACCGCAATATTTTGATCGGCGAGCTGCTTTGCCGCATTCATGGCAATACCGACTTCTGAGCCAGTAGCAATAATGATCGCCTGTGCATCGCCTGCGCTTTCGAGCAATACATAAGCGCCACGACTAATGGCTGCCAGCTGGTCGCTGCTGCGCACCTGGTGCGGCAAGCCCTGGCGGGTAAAGACCAGTGCGCTGGGGCCGTCGCGGTTTTCCAGCGCGGCGCGCCAGGCAATGGCAGACTCGACCGTATCACAGGGCCGCCAGGTAACGAGATTTGGCGTACTGCGCAAATTCGCCAGTTGTTCTACCGGCTGGTGCGTAGGCCCGTCTTCACCAAGGCCAATCGAATCGTGCGTGTAAACAAACAGCACCCGCTGTTTCATCAGCGCCGCCATGCGCACTGCGTTGCGCGCGTACTCCATGAATACCAGGAACGTCGCACCATAGGGGATAAAACCACCGTGCAATGCAATGCCGTTCATGATCGCCGACATACCAAATTCGCGCACACCGTAATAAAGGTAATTGCCCGCAGCGTTGTGCGGCGTTATGGCGACGCTGCCTTGCCAGATCGTGTTGTTCGAACCGGCCAGGTCGGCTGAGCCACCGAGCAATTCCGGCAGCAGCGGGCCGTAGGCATCCAGGCAATCTTGCGAGGCTTTGCGCGTAGCCGGACTTTCGCCCTTTCGCTGGCATTCGGCAGCGTAGTTTTCAGCGTGCGCGGCAAACGCGGCAGGCAAATCGCCCGCTATGCGCCGCGCAAGCTCTGCTGCGAGTTCCGGCTGCGCCTTGGCATAGGCGTCGAAGCGCTGCTGCCAGGCAGCTTGCCTCGCAGTGCCGCGCTCGCTCGCATTCCAGCTTTTATAAATATCTTCAGGCACCTCGAAAGGCGCATGTCCCCAGCCGAGTTGCTTGCGCGCCGCCTGTATTTCATCAGCACCCAGCGGTGAGCCGTGTACGCCCGCAGTACCGGACTTGTTCGGCGCGCCATAGCCGATCACGGTTTTGCAGCACAGGATGCTCGGCTTCTGTGTTTCAGCGCGCGCCTCTTCGATGGCTTTTTTGATCGATTCGGGATCGTGACCATCGACCGTTTCGACGACGTGCCAGCCGTAAGCGCGAAATCGCGCAGGGGTATTGTCGGTAAACCAGCCCTCTACTTCGCCGTCAATAGAGATACCGTTGTCGTCGTAGAAGGCGATCAGTTTACCCAGCTGCTGTGTGCCGGCCAGCGAGCAGGCCTCGTGCGAAATGCCCTCCATCAGGCAACCATCGCCGAGAAAAACATAGGTGTGGTGATCGACGATTGCGTGGCCGTCGCGATTGAACTGTGCCGCCAGCGCTTTTTCGGCCAGCGCCATGCCCACTGCATTGGCAATACCCTGGCCCAGCGGCCCGGTCGTGGTTTCAATGCCCGGCGCGTAACCGTACTCCGGGTGTCCCGGCGTTTTTGCGTGTAACTGGCGGAAATTCTTCAGTTCTTCGAGTGGCAAGGCATAGCCGCTAAGGTGCAAAAGCGAGTAGATGAGCATCGAACCGTGGCCGTTGGAGAGCACAAACCGGTCGCGATCGGGCCAGCCCGGGTCGGCCGGATTGTGCACGAGGAAATCATTCCACAACACCTCTGCGATATCTGCCATGCCCATCGGCGCGCCGGGGTGGCCACTGCTGGCGGCCTGCACCGCGTCCATTGAAAGAGCGCGGACAGCATTGGCTAGATCACGGCGTGAGGGCATGGGCTGACTCCTGGTTAGCTGAATTCTGCTTGCTAGAATGCGGCACTTGGTTTGGGTTCGCGATGCGCGCGCGGCGGCGGGCGGGTATTTCGCGGCGCGACATTGTCGCTCATGGGGGCCGGACGGGCAATTTGTTTGCCTCCTGACAGCGCCGCTTTAGGCGCAAAGCAAGTATATTTACGCTTTTAATCGAACGTTCGGAGCGACAAAACCGCTGTGGTAACATGGCTGCCCACGCGACTCGGGGGCGTCTGCCATCGGTAGCCGTTCGCCCCATGCGCGCTGATTCCACCAAACTTCGCAAGAGGTTCACAGCCCATGTCAATATTCCAAGACCAACTCACCAAGGTGCGAGAGGCACCTGGATTTATCGCTGCGCTCGACCAGAGCGGCGGTAGCACACCGAAGGCTCTCAGGCTCTACGGCATAGAAGAAAAAGAGTATCAGGGCGATGCACAGATGTTCGACCTGGTACACCAGATGCGCGAGCGCATCGTTTCCAGCCCCGCATTCAACGGCAAACGCATTCTCGGCGCAATCCTGTTCGAAATGACGCTCGAGCGCGATTTCGCCGGCAAGAATGCTGCGGCCTATCTTTGGCAGGACAAACACGTTGTGCCCTTCCTGAAAATCGACAAGGGCCTGGAAGACGAGCGCGATGGTGTGCAATTGATGAAGCCCATCCCGAACCTGGACGGTTTGCTGAAGAAAGCGAAACAGCGTGATGTATTCGGCACCAAGATGCGTTCGGTCATCAAGCACGCCAACGCAGATGGTATTCGTGCCATCACAGCGCAGCAGTTCGAGATCGGCAAACAGATCCTGGCAGCCGGACTGGTGCCGATTATCGAGCCGGAAATCGATATCAACAGCCCGGACAAGGCAGATTGTGAGGCATTGCTCAAGGCGCAGATACTGGAACAGCTCGCGCAGCTTCCCCCTGGCCAGCAAATTATGCTGAAACTCACACTGCCGGAGCAGGCAGACTTCTATCACGATGTTATTGAACACCCCGGCGTTCTAAGGGTTGTCGCACTATCCGGTGGCTACTCACGCGACGATGCCAACCAGCGACTGGCGCAGAACCACGATATGATCGCAAGCTTTTCGCGCGCGCTCTCGCAGGGTCTCAGTGCACAGCAATCCGACGAAGCGTTCAACAGCGCACTCGACGCTGCGGTGGAATCGATTTACCGCGCGTCGATTACCTGAACCCTGCGATTCAGGTACGTACCACCAGTCGGGCATGACAACTGCGCCCGAACAATTCACCGCTCAGCCGGCCAGCCTTAAACGGTTGGCCAGGCAGGGCGCTTCGTATCACCCAAACGGCCCACCTGCATGGTCCGTCTTTCGCAGTCAATGTAGTGATGGATTTTGTCGTAGGTCAACGCTGGGTCTCCCAGGCAGAAACGCAACTGGGTCTCGGCATTGTCGTCGACACCGAAGGCAGGCATATCACCCTGCATTTTCCTGCTGCTGAAGAAGATCGCGTTTACGCCGGTCACAATGCACCGCTGGCACGGATTGCCTACCAGCCCGGCGATGTGCTGCACGATGCTGAACAAAACCGGTATACCGTAAAAGGCGTGGAAGACCTGCGCGGTCTGCTGTACTACCTGGTTGAAAACGAGGCGGGGGAAGAACATATCCTGCCCGAGCCCAAACTCTCAGCCTACATAGAACTCAGTTCACCGCGCCAGCGCCTGCTCAGCGGCCAGTTCGACAAAAACCGCGCCTTTCAATTGCGCGTGGCAACGCTGCATTACCTGGCCGAGCAACAGGTGTCGCCGGCGCGCGGCCTGCTTGGCCCGCGCACCAGCCTGCTCGGACACCAGCTCTATATCGCCAGCGAGGTCGCCAGGCGTCACGCGCCACGCGTACTGCTGGCCGACGAAGTCGGCCTCGGTAAAACCATCGAAGCGGGTATGGTGCTGCACTACCAGTTACATACCGGCGTTGCCAGCCGCGCGTTGATCGTTGTGCCAGAGGCACTGCTGCATCAGTGGCTGGTGGAAATGCTGCGCAAGTTCAACCTGCACTTCTCGCTGTTTGACAAAACGCGTTACGACGAATCGCTTGCAGCGGATGCGCAGACCAATCCTTTCGATACCGAACAACTGGTGCTTTGCAGCCTGGACTTCTTGTCCGGCGACAACGCAGCCACTGCCGCCGCGGCGCGCGCAGGCTGGGATTTGCTGGTGGTCGACGAAGCGCACCACCTGCAATGGGCAGAAGACACCACACCCGGCACCGAATACCAATGCATTGAAAAACTCGCCGCCCATAGCGCCGGGTTGCTGTTGCTGACCGCGACACCCGAACAGGTCGGCATCGCCAGCCACTTTGCCAGGCTGCGGTTGCTCGACCCGGATCGCTTTCCCGGCCTGCCCGCCTTTATCGAAGAGCAACACAACTACATAGCACTGAACGAATTACTCGCAGCACTGGAATCCGGCGGCGAACTGACCGCGCAGCAAAAAGCGCAGCTTGCATTATTCATTCCGCCCGCCGAGCAACCCGGCAACCGTGCAGCGCTGGCTGCGCAACTGCTCGATTGCCACGGGACCGGCCGCGTGCTGTTTCGAAACACTCGCGCAGCGATCGAAAATTTTCCGCGTCGCGTCGTCAATCCCTGCGCGCTGGAAATGCCACCCGGCGGTTACACCGGTCTCTATCCCGAGCGGGACGCCAGCCCGGACTGGGTCGACAGCGATGCGCGCGTGATATGGCTGCTCGACTTGCTGCGCGGCCTGCGCAACGAAAAAGTATTGCTGATCTGCCACCACGCACAGACCGCAGTGGATCTTGAGAAATACCTGCACCTGTCGGCAGGTGTGCGCAGCACGGCGTTCTTCGAAGGCATGTCAATTATCGAGCGCGACCGTGCCGCGGCGTATTTTGCCGATCCGGAAGGTGGTGCGCAGGTAATGATCTGTTCTGAAATAGGCAGTGAAGGTCGCAACTTCCAGTTTGCCAGCCAGCTGGTGCTGTTTGACCTGCCCGGCAACCCCGACCTGCTGGAACAACGCATCGGCCGCCTCGATCGCATTGGCCAGCAAAACGATGTACAGATCCACGTACCCTACCTGCAAGGCGGCGCGCAGGAATATTTATTCCGCTGGTATCACGAAGGAATCAACGCATTTGCCGAGAGTTTTTCTGCCGGAGCTGCGGTGCGCGAGTATTTTTCCAGCGCTCTGCATCCCTGGCTAACCGGGCAGGCCACGGCTGGCAACACAGCCTTTGAAACACTGCTGACGGAGACTCGCGACTATAGCGAAAAACTGCGCGACGAACTCGAACACGGCCGCGACCGTCTGCTTGAGCGCAACTCCTTCGACGAACAAAGCGCTGGCGCCCTGATCGGGGAAATAGAAAAAATTGAGCAGGGCGCGTCGCTGTTTAATTACCTCGAGATGCTGTTCGACACCTTTGGCGTCGAACAGGACTTTCACTCCGAACACTGCTATGTATTGCGGCCAACCGAACAGATGCTGACCGCCGACTTCCCGGGGCTGGGCGAAGAAGGGCTCACCGCAACCTACAGTCGCGAGGTCGCGCGTGCGCGCGAGGACATGGCCTTCCTGAGCTGGGAACACCCGCTGGTTGAAGGCGCGATGGAACTGGTCACGCAAAGTGAACTCGGTAATGCAGCGATCGGCTCGATCAGGCTCAAGGCATTGCCCGCGGGCAGCGTACTGCTGGAGTGTTTTTTTGTACCGAATTGCGCCGCACCGAAACACCTGCAACTGCAGCGATACCTGCCAGCGCAACCCGTGCGCGTGCTGGTAGATGTGCAGGGCAAAGACTACAGCAAGGCGATCCGCTACGCGCAGCTAAACAAGTTGCGCCAGCACGTCAAACGTACAAATCGACCGGCGATTGTGAAGCAGTTGAAACCCGAACTGGAGAACATGCTGGTACGCGCTACTGAACTCGCCGATGCCGAGGTCAGTAAACTGGTTGCCGAGGCGCGCGATGCTGTGGACAAGCACCTCGATGCCGAAATCGCGAGGCTCACACAGCTCAGCGCGCGCAACAACACTGTGCGCACCGAGGAAATCGAGTTTGTACATGCGCAGAAAACCAGCGCCGATGAACACCTGGCCCACGCCGCCGCAACCCTGCAGGCGACGCGTATTATTATTAATACCGGTTAGGCGCTCACTTTACAGCGCTTTTCTACAACACTTATCTACAACGCTTATCTACAGCGCTTCGAGAATTTTTTCCGCGGTGCTCTCCTCAACGCCGGTGCCGGGCTCTACATTGAGCGTGGTCACTACACCATTATCGACAATCATCGCGTAGCGCTGTGAACGTTTGCCCATGCCAAAACCCGAGGCGTCGAGCTCAAGACCGAGCTTGCCGGTAAACTCGGCGTTGCCGTCGGCCAGCATCAGCAGTTCATCGGCATTCTGCGCCTTGCCCCAGGCGCCCATCACGAAAGCGTCGTTCACCGACAGGCAGGCAATGGTGTCGACGCCCTTCGCCTTGATCTTGTCGGCATTGACCACAAATCCGGGCACATGCGTGTTGGAGCAGCCTGGTGTAAATGCACCCGGCACCGCAAACAGCACAACCTTTTTGCCGTTAAAGATATCGCCTGTAGAAATGGGCTGGGGACCTTCTGCGCCCATCGTGTGCAGGGTACATGCCGGGATTTTGTCGCCGCATTTAATGGCCATGATGTGTTCCTCTGTTTTTTCGGTTGTTGTTCCGTGAAATGTTTACTGGCTGCAGGTTTACAGGCCGTTTCATACGGACTGTGCTTTTACAGGCCATGTACAGGCTTAACGCTGGCGCGCGCAACCATCGCTGTGCCGCACTGGATTGAC
>JBATGO010000303.1:0-4807 GCA_049665845.1 Pseudomonadales bacterium
TTTCACACAACGTTTAAAAACCTTCAGGTTAGCACCTCGGATCGTTCGGTAGGCTTCAACGTGAGAAACGCAGGTGAAGCCCGCGCTTACGGTGTTGAAATTGAAGGCGCCTTGACGCTCACAGAAAAGTTTAATATCAACTACTCGATGGCCTGGATCGACTTCGAATTTGTCGATTTCGATTTTGGCTCTTGCACTTCGTCGGAGCGTCCCGATTTCTTCCTTATTTCTGAACAAAATAGTGCACTCAATGCTGTTTTACCACTTGGCACATTGACACCGATAATTTACGAAGAAGCGATTCCACTTGGCGCATCAACAAGTTTAGGTTTTGGCGTTACGCCGTTCGATCGTGCCGCACTTGACACGTTGAGTACTGGAGACTTTTTCAATGCGCAGCGATTCGACTATCGCGGTTTATCTTCCGCTACTTTTTGTGACTTCGAGGGAAAAACCAATCAGTATGTCGCAGAGGTTCAGGGCACGTTTTCCCTAAATTATGTAAATGAAATACGGGGGCTAGGCGTGTTAAAACCAACCGTAGATATCCTCTTTAATAGCGGCTATCAAACGACCGTCACACTTGATGACGATGTCGCTCAGGATCAATACTTTCAATTCAATGGCAGGTTAGCGATTGTGTCATTTGACGAAAAATGGGAAGTAGCATTGGTTGGAGAAAATCTCACTGACGAGAAGATCGTTGGTTATGCGGCCGAGGTACCAATTTCAACGCGTATTCAAGGGTCGAAAACGCATCTTGGTTTTATACGCCCTCCAAGATCTGTCGGCGTGAACTTCCGCTACAAATTCTATTGAGGCAACTCGCAGCGCAGTAAGCCTTACCGCAGTGGCTATGGACTTACAACAATGAACGGTCGCGATCAGCGATAAGGCGGTGTACCGACCATAATGATGCTGGAGGCAGCATAACCTTCTACTTCAAGATGCTTAGGAGAATGGGGGGATTACAGGAAATCCAGAATACTACTGTCCAATTGAAAAACTTACGCCCTGGCGCAAAGCAACATCAGCCGATACTGAACCCTTCCTTCGGAAAGTGTACATGCACCCTTCCGCACTTCGCACCATCCCTCGCAATAATCCAGCGCAAGCTGCTTTCACCCACTAACTCACCCTGCACCGCGTCCAGCCGGTAGTCATCCGGCCTGATACTCACGCGCGCATTGCTCGAGGCCATCTCATCGCTGGCGATCGCTCTTGGCTCATTGTCGCTCGCCTGCTGCAGCGCATAGTACATGGACTTACGCTGCACATTGCCGTGTCCGAAAGCACTCATACGCTTGTACCAGGCGCGCAACCGGCTATACTGTTGCGGAATTTCCTGCTTGCCGAGGTCGACGTTAAACCAGACCAAGTGGTAGGCAGAAAAATCCGCATTGGTGGGCCTGTCGCCGAAAAAGAAGTCATCTGCAAGCTGCTGGTCGAGATCGGCGAGCATAGCGGAATAGATTTTCAGGCTTTCCGCCGGGCTGGGCAAACGGACTTTCGCTGCGCGACCCATCTTCGCCCTGTCCTTCATCAGCTTCATTAACGTCGTGGGCAGATGCTCCTTCAGCGCGCGCACCAGCATGGCTTTCGAAGGCACCGCCCGCACCGCGGCAAAGAACTTTTCCTGCTCAATGGAGCGCGCGAAGGTAGCCACTTCGGCAGCACAGGTTTCCAGCGCGAACTCAGGTCGTCCTGCTGACGCGGCGATCTCACTGGCAATGATTTTTGTGTCGCAAAAGATATCAGCGCCGCTTTGCGCCACCGGTATGCGATTGTAGCCCCCGGTCAGTTCATCCAGCCCCTTGCGCGGCGGCAGTGGCGGGACCTTGACCGACACCCAGGAAAGGCCGCTGCAGCCGAGCATCAGGCGGATTTTTTCAGCGTAGGGCGAAAGGTTGTAATTGAAAAGAATCATCTGGCGATACTCTGGTTGGTTTCAAACAGCCTGAAAAGAATTGCTGTGCCGGTTTTCATTCAGCACGCCTTTTAATTTAATGCGTCTTTTAATTCAGCGCAGACACGTCAACACCAGTCTCCCGGTCAACCCGACTTGGCTCGCCTGCGCCACGCGTGCAGCAGTGGCTCGGTGTATCCAGACGGTTGTTCAACCCCTTTGAATACAAGGTCACAGGCGGCCCTGAACGCGGGGCCATCAAATCCCGGCGCCATCGGTTTATACAGCGGATCCGCTGCATTCTGCCCGTCAACCACTATCGCCATGCGTTTAAGTGTTTCCATCACCTGTGCCTCGCTGCAAATTCCGTGCAACAACCAGTTGGCGATGTGCTGGCTTGAAATGCGCAGGGTCGCCCGGTCTTCCATCAGGCCCACGTTGTTGATGTCGGGCACCTTGGAGCAGCCCACGCCCGCGTCGATCCAGCGCACCACATAGCCAAGGATTCCCTGTGCGTTATTGTCGAGCTCCTGCTGGATAATTTGCGGCGAGAGTTTTTCACCCGCGGACATCACCGGCACGGTGAGAATATCGTCGAGGCTGGCACGCTTGCGTTGTTTTAATTCGTTTTGCTTTTTAATCACATTGACGCGGTGATAGTGAATGGCATGCAGCGTCGCGGCATTGGGTGATGGCACCCAGGCCGTATTGGCGCCTGCCATCGGATGGCCGATTTTTTCCTTTAACATCGCGGCCATCTCGTCAGGCATGGCCCACATGCCCTTGCCGATCTGTGCCCTGCCCTGCAAGCCACAGGACAGCCCCACGTCGACATTCCAGTCCTCGTAAGCCTTGATCCACGGTTGCTGCTTCATTTGTGTTTTCGGCACCATGGGCCCGGCTTGCATCGCAGTATGTATCTCGTCACCAGTGCGATCCAGGAAACCCGTATTGATAAAAGCAACGCGGTGCCTGGCCGCTTCTATGCAGGCAGCGAGGTTCACTGTGGTGCGGCGCTCCTCGTCCATAATGCCTATTTTCAGGGTGTTTTCGGCAAGTCCCAGCGCCTTTTCCACGCGCGCGAACAAACTGCAGGTAAACTCAACTTCTTCGGGCCCGTGCATTTTCGGTTTGACGATATACACCGAGCCGGTGCGTGAATTGCGTTTGTCGCCGCTGTGCCCTTCACCGCTTCGCCCTTCACCGCTGTGCACTTCACCGCTACGCCCTTCACCGCTACGCTTTTCATCGCTTCGCTGTAGATCATGCATGGCGGCGAGCGAGGTGATCATGGCATCAAGGATGCCCTCAGGTACTTCGTTGCCTTCGCTATCAAGTACTGCGGGGTTGGTCATCAGGTGGCCGACGTTGCGCACAAGCAGCAGGCTGCGCCCGTGCAGGGTAATAGCTTCGCCGTTGGGTGCCGTGTAGTTGCGGTCATCAGCCAGCTTGCGCGTGATGCGGTGCGTGCCCTTGGTGAAGTGCTCCTCAAGCGTGCCCTGCATCAGGCCCAGCCAGTTGCGGTAGACCTCGACCTTGTCTTCCGCGTCAACGGCTGCAACCGAATCCTCGCAGTCCATAATCGTACTGAGCGCCGCTTCCATCAGCACGTCTTTGACGCCGGCGATGTCGGTCTGGCCGATCGCGTTATGGCGGTCGATCTGGATCTCGACGTGCAACCCGTTGTTCTGGAGTAAAACCGCGGTGGGAAACTCTGCATCGCCGCGGTAACCAACGAACTGCGAGGGGCGGGCGAGCGAGACAGTAGCGCCGCTGCGGTGTGCCAGCAGCCCACCCAGCACGGCGTAACCCGTAATTTCTGCGTGACTGCCCTCTTCCAATGGCGCAATTTCATCGAGCAGTTGTTTGGCGAAAGCAATGACTTTTTCGCCGCGCGCCTCGTTATAAGGGCCGCTGCGCTCGCAGCCATCGTCTTCCGGAATCACATCGGTGCCGTAGAGCGCGTCGTAGAGGCTGCCCAAGCGTGCATTGGCCGCGTTCAGGGCAAAGCGCGCGTTCTTTACCGGCACCACCAGTTGCGGGCCAGCCTGCTTCGCAATTTCAGTATCGATATTCTGTGTTGCCACGCTGAACGGCGCGGGCTCGTCCTGCAGGTAGCCGATCTCGCGCAGGAAGGCCTTGTAGGCATCCAGGCTGTAGCCACTGTCGCGATGCTCGCTGTGCCAGGCGTCGATACGCTGCTGCAAGATATCGCGTTTTTCAAGGAGTTCACGGTTTTTTGGCGCGAATTCGGCGACAATATCGGCGAGTGACTGCCAAAAGTCCTTGCCATCAAGACCCGTTCCCGGCAGCATCTCATCATTCACCAGGCCCAGCAATAAATCGTCGACCTGCAGGCCACAGACGGTGGTTTTACTCATCGAAACAAATCTCCATTGGGGTATGAGCACCGCAGCGCGGACGCATGCCCTGCGCTAACGGCGCAATGACGGCTGCGCTGGAGGAGCCACCAATTAACATGAGCCGCTTGCTCTCAATGGCAACGGCGATGGCTATCTTTCGCGCCGTTTGCACCGGTCCTCAAAAGGGATAATGCCGCCCGGCAATTTTGGGCCATGGACACGGCCGCACTGATGGCACATCGCTCGATCGAAACGCTGGCGTCCTGACAGGCTGGTGTGCGGCAAAGAAATCGCCGGCGCCGAAACGGCATGATACGTGCTCATCGAAGGCAACGAAAGTGCGCCCGCCCGCCAGAAAGGCATATATTGCACAGGGCTTGAAAGGCAATTTGCTGCGCTACAATAGCGCAAACCAAGCCGTACTGCGCTAGCCCGCTTCATCGACGCCAGTGCCCCTCGCCTCGCGCCTGGCTGTGCCCATTGCTGCTCTGGCGCTAGAATAGCGAGCTGGGGAACTGCTGTGTGTGCAGTTCACTAA
>JBATGO010000304.1:0-1565 GCA_049665845.1 Pseudomonadales bacterium
GGGCCTGGCGGGCAACTGCGTTATTCTGGCAAGTTCGGCAAGACGTTCTGACTGTGCAGAAGCGGCGTTATAGCCCGGCTCATAAGCTTCAAGGGTGCGCTCGAAATCAAGAATCGCGATTTCGCTGACTCCGGGTTTAATCAGGATATCCCGCGGGCCCAGTGTGCGTACTTGCTCATCGACATTGCGCCTGGTCATAATATTAACCAGCTGGTCGGAGACATCGATAACCGAATTGATATCATCGCGGTTGCGCAACGGTGAGCTGATGTCTACCGCGATGACGATCTGTGCACCCATATCGCGCACAACATCGATTGGCAAATTTGCGGCGACCCCGCCATCGACAAGATACTGGCCATCGATAAGCACCGGCGCAAATACCGCCGGCAATGACATACTGGCACGTACACTGCGGGCCAGGTCGCCACGAGACAGTACAACTGCCTCGCCGGTTTCAAGTGAAGTAGCTACCGCGCGAAAAGGAATTGCGAGCTTGTCAAAATTTTCAACACCGGCGCCTGCAGACAACAGCGTTTTGAGAATACGGGTTGCCTTTTGGCCCTGCGACAGACCCAGTGGAAACTTGAGTTGACCCATTGAAAAGCCTGGCTTGGAACGAACCAGGTAATCAAAATCACCGCGTTTCATTTCGATGGGTACAGTTGCTCGCGGGGGATCGTCGATTAATACATCGCGCCAATCGATAGCGCCGATGGCATCCCTGATTTCTGCTGCGGATAGACCCGAGGCGTACATTGCGCCGATTATTGCGCCGACGCTGGTGCCGACTATGTAGTCGGGTTTAACGCCCTGCTCTTCCAATACTTTGAGAACGCCAATATGGGCGCCGCCCTTGGTGCCTCCTCCACTCAGGACCAGGCCAATTTTGGGCCGTTCGAGAACTGCAGCGTTGGCTGAGGTGACGAGCACACAGAGTGCCAGCAAAGCTCTCAACACGATGATCATGCCAGGCTGTCCAGCGCGATAGCGAGGCCGTCGTTATCGACATGGGCGGTTATGAAATCCGCGCATGCTTTTACTTCGTCACTGGCATTGCCCATCGCCACGCCGGTACCGGCCAGCTGGATGAAAGCGATATCCGATTGAGCATCACCTATGGCCATCACTTCCTGCGCGCTCACGTTGTGGTATTCGCACAAGCTGGCGAAAGCGCGCTGTTTGCAGGCTTTTTCGTCCAGCACAGAGATAAAGTCGATATCCGGTCGGTCGGGTCCGTGGCCGGTATAAAAACGCAGGTTTGTAAAAGCCTGGCGAAACTGTTCTACCGCACGCTTTTCTGCTTCGGTTCCCGCAGCCAGGAGCGCTTTATACAGGGATGTTGTTTGGCAAATGCTGTCCAGAGAAAAAATTTCTGGCGAAGCTTTCAAATAAGACGTGTGGTAGTCGGTGTAAGGCGTTTTCTGCTCAGAGAAGTAGGTGGTATCGCTGTACAACTCAAGGTGAAGACCATAAAGCCTGGCGGCATCCACAAACTGTTGTGCTTGCGCACCAGGAAGCGATTTGGATTCGATAATGGTCTTTGCGGCTGGATCGTAAAGCAA
>JBATGO010000305.1:0-5841 GCA_049665845.1 Pseudomonadales bacterium
GGCATTAGCAGCGGCGTACTGCGAGCATTACACTGCTCACCATTCAGCGATAACCCGATTCCAATAATTACACACCAACAGTCCAACACCAGTAGCCCAACACCAGTAGTCCAACACCAGCAATCGACACGATGATCTGCGCACCAACTACCATCACTTTTAAAGGCCCGCCTTATGCCATACAACACGATTACATATGAAGTGAACGACAAGGTCCTGACGCTGACACTCAACCGCCCTGAGCAGATGAATGCATTCACGGTAGAAATGTCGGAGGAGTTGATCGATGCCTACCGGCGTGCAAGCGATGATGACGATGTGGGCGTAATCGTGGTCACCGGCGCCGGCAAGGCATTTTGTGCAGGCATGGACCTGTCCGGGGCGGGTAACGTATTCGGACTCAATGAAAGCAAGCGGCCGACTGTGCAGGATATGAAATCCAACGACTACCTGGAAGGCATCAGCGACACGGGCGGCCGGGTAACGCTGGCGATGTTCGACTGCAAGAAACCCATTATCGGCGCGATTAACGGTGCAGCCGTGGGCATCGGTGCAACCATGCTCTGTGCGATGGACATGCGCATGGCTTCGCACAAGGCACGCATCGGCTTTGTGTTCGAGAAAATCGGCATCACGCAGGAGGCCTGTTCGAGCTGGTTCCTGCCGCGCATTGTCGGTATTTCGCAGGCACTGGAATGGACCTACACCGGGGAAATTTTTGACGCTGAAAAAGCCCTGGCGAGCAAATTTGTGCGCTCTGTGCACGAAGCTGATGCGCTGCTGGACGATGCCTATGCACTGGCTGCGCAGATCAGCGACAAATCGCAGGTCTCGCTGGCACTGGCCCGGCAAATGATGTGGAGGCTCGAGAGCGCACATCATCCGCGCGATGCACACGATATCGACTCGCTGGCGATTTTTTACCAGAGCCAGGCCGAAGGCAAGGAAGGTATCGCCGCCTTCCTCGAAAAACGCAGCGCCAATTTCAGCGGCAAGGCCTCTACCAACATGCCGCCCTTTTATCCCTGGTGGTAATAAACTGTCCCTGAGCACTCACTATGCAAAACATATTCGAGCACATCAAGGCAGGCAATACAGCGGCGGTTGAAGAACTACTCAACAGCAACCCTTCAATCGCCAGCGAACCAAATGACGAAGGCGCGTTCCCGATGCATTTTGCCGTACTGCTGGAGCGCCGCGATATCGTCGGGCTGCTGCTTCAGGCGGGCGCCGATATTAACGCGCGCGACCTGGCCTACGGTGCAACGCCAACCGGATGGGTAATCGAATACCTGCGTGATGCCGGTGGCCTGCTGGCGTTCGAAATCGACGATCTTGCCTTCGCCATCGCGCGGCGCGACGGCGAATGGGCGGCGCGGCTGCTGGCACGCTTTCCGGCGCTGCGCACCGCGCGCGACACGCAAGGCAAGCTGTTGGCCGAACTCGCGCTGGAATCCGGTGACAGGGAAGTGATGGAGGCGTTTGTCGAGCGCGACGAGCAATGAACCGCTCCCGCGCTTCGCTGTGCGCTAACCCGCTTTTAAAAAAGCGGCAATTTGTAACGAAGCCAGATCGACAACGCCTTCGCTGCTTTCTCCCAGCGCAATAGACAGCTCGCTGCAGGCGATCAGTACCGGGCATTCTGCGACAAGCTTTTCGACCAGCGCGCCAAGCGCTTCGCGCAGGGCCTCGGAGCAACCATCGCGATAAATCGCCTGGCGTATGGCGTCGACACGGGCTACCTGTTCATCATTCACCATGCGCAAATCGATACCCCGCTCGCGCAGGCGCCGCCGCAAAATGTCCGAAGACTGTGTATGCCGGGTGCCGAGTACAAAAACCTCTCGCAAACCGATTAACCCATCGAGCATTTCGAATGGATCGAAAAGCACGATGTCCCCCTGCCAGGCCGGATATTGCCAGAAAGCATGATGCAAGGTGATATTAGGCAACAGCAACTGTGTTACACCCGCACCCTCTGCCGCAGCGACAAGCTGGGCAAGCAACGGCGCAAGGCCCTCGAAGTTATCTGGCAGGTATCGATTGATACGTGCGAAATCGCAATCGATGAGCGCGTATTGCAGGCCAGGCACCTCGCTATCGATGCGCGAGCGATACCAGGCGGTGCTGAATTCACCCAGTCTGGCGAGACCAAGCATGGCGGGCTTACTGTTTCACCAACACATAATCGGCGAAAAGTGCTTCTGCGTCGATGAACCGTGTACGCACATACAAGCCACTGCCTGCGATGATACGCTGGATAACCTCGTCGTCATACTTGCGCGAAATTTCAGTGTCGATTTTCTCGCCCTCCTTGAACGCATAACTCTGGCCGGTTTGCCTGATCGTCACCACCTGGTCCCTGGTGCTGTAAAGATAGCTTTTAGCCACGCCTTCGTTTTCGCAGTATTCCGGCGCATGCTCAAAGCTCTGCAGGCAAAAATCTGCGTCGAGATCGTCGTTAATACGCTGCAGCAAATTCAGGTTAAACGCACGGGTAACGCCCGACTCATCGTTATAGGCGGGCAAAACAACATCTTCACTCTTGATTAAATCAACACCCAGCAGCAGTGCATCACCTACGTTAAGACTGGCCGACAGTTTTTGCAGAAATCCCTGTGCCTGTTCATCATTCATGTTGCCGATATTCGAGCCAAGGAACAGCACAACCTTGGGATGAATGCTCTCTTTCAATTGCCCGAGCAGCTCGAAATAATCGCCCTGCTGTTTTTTCAGCGAGAGCCGTGGCAGCACCCTGCTTATACTCGCTTCGAGCAAATCGAGCGCGTTGGCGGAAATATCAATCGGCAGGTAATCGAACTGGTAACAACCGGCCATGAGTACTTTTAAAAGCTCGACCGTTTTGGTGCCGTCGCCCGCGCCAAGTTCCACCAGCTCGAAGTGGCGGTAGGGCTTCAGCCCGAGTTGCGAGATGATAGCAACCGACTGCTCGCTGAAAATTTCCAGCTCGGCACGCGTCAGGTAGTATTCCGGCAGTTCCATAATCTGCTGGAACAGTGCATCGCCCTTCTCGTTATAAAAATACTTTGAAGGGAGCTGCTTGGGATTTTTACTCAAGCCCTGGTGCACATCATCGCGGAATTTTTTGAGTGCCTGTATCATCCTGTTTCGCCAGTCGAATACCCGAAGATTGCCACTGCAAATGCGGGTGAAAGAAATTGCGGTAGCTTGGCCGCGAATGCCCGGGCGAGGTCGTAATCGATGCGCCGCGCAGCACCATCTGGTTGACCATAAACTTGCCGTTGTACTCGCCAACCGCGCCACTCGATACCTTGAAACCAGGGTATGATGCATAGGCGGACTGCGTCCACTCCCAGCGTTGGCCCCAATTAAAATTCGCGCAAGCAGCCTCCCATTCGAATTCGGTGGGCAAACGCATGCCGCACCACGCCGCAAACGCCGCTGCCTCATAGTAATTGACGTGGTTTACCGGCAACTCAGGATCCAGCGGCTGTAAACCCGCCAACGTGAAATGCATCCACTCACCATCGTGCTGCTGCCAGTACAATGGTGCATTCGCGCCTGTTGCCTGCACCCAGTCCCAGCCCTCGCTTAGCCACAGCGAATGATTGCGATAGGCTCCAGCTTCTATGAACGCCAGGTAATCGCGATTCGAAACCAGCTGCGGCTGTATCTCGCAGCCGGGCAGATAGACTTTGTGGCGCGCACATTCATTGTCGAAACAAAATCCTTCACCTGCAAAGCCAATATCATAAAGCCCTTCGGCCAAGGTTACCGGCGCGCACGAAGTTGCTTTTTTTCGCGTTCTGCGCAAGGATGTTTTAACCGGGATTGCAGCGCTGAACGCTGCTTCGCGCCAGTTGCTGTCGTATATGGGTAATATCGGGTTGTAATAAAAAGCCAGCTGCAAATCGGTGAGCAACAATTCCTGGTGCTGTTGCTCATGCTGCAAACCCAATTCAACCAGGCCTGCTACGCCCCGCTCCTGCACAACATCGCGCGACAGCAGGGTTTGCATCGCTTCGTCCACTGCATGGCGGTAGGAAAACACGGTATCCACACCCGGCCGCGTAATTGCGCCACGCCGGTGCCGCGCCTGCCGCTCTCCAACACTTTCGTAATAGCTGTTGAACAAAAAAGAGAATTGCGGGTGAAATTCCCTGTAGTCTGCCAGCAGAGGCTTGAGCAACATCTCCTCAAAAAACCAGCTGGTATGGGCGAGGTGCCAGAGCGGCGGGCTCGCGTACTCCTCAACCTGCGGGATGAAGTCCTCTTTTGCCAGCGGCCTGCAGTATTGCTCGCTGAGCTGGCGCACCGCCGCATAGCGCTCACGAAGTTGCGCAACCATGCCATCAGTAACCGAACTATACGGCGAGCATTGGCGCTCCGCATTCGTTTTCATTATCGCCTCACCGTTGGCTAGCTGGAAAGCTTGCCGCTTTGCGGCATCGCTGGAGCGAACGCCTGCCGAATATTTTACGGACTTTGTGCAGCCATGTGAAATCATGCAATCAATTCGTACCGAGTCCGGCGCCCGACGTTGCGAAATGGCACTATTTTATTGCGCTGTATTGATGCCGATAGGGCGCGCAGGCTATTTACAGCGCCATTCTCGCTGTGTATTCTTTATCCCGCCGGTAACTTTCAGGTAACCGCGTGCCTCACGGCACCAGCCAACCCGGAATGCACGGCCAGAACCAAGGATCGGGACAATAAATACAGGGAGAACAGCTTCACCATGCCTCGCCATTTCAATTTGTTCCGTTAAAAGCCGCTCGCGGTGCTGCACGCCCCGTGCAGAGCCAGCTGTTTGCGCGCGACCATCAAATTTAACCTGGAGACCTGCGATGCTATCGCTGAACACTTTGCTGCTGCGCGGCCTGCCCGTGGCAGCGACACTGGCAACACTTTCCACAACTGCACAGGCGTTCAGTGTAAATGCCTACGCAGTAGATTTTTACAACGATCCCAATCAATATCTCGGTGATCTCGGACTCGGCAATATCGTCATCGGCCAAAATGCGAGCGTGACTTTTTCTATCGCCGACTTTTCCGCGGATGTAATAATTCCTTTGCCGGCGGGACTGAAAGAGTACCTGTACGTTGATGCAGCCAGTACACCGGGCTTGTTTTCCATAGATGGCAACAACCTGCCGACGCCGAACAACACGTCGATTATTATTGGCAACAACGCGAGCGGATTATTTGGCTTTGGCGACTATTACGTTTACAACCAGTTTTTCGATTCGCCAGAACCCGGGTTCACTGCTCTTTCCTGGGCAGCGGTTTTTTTTGATTCCAGCGCCACCGCGATTGACAACGACAACCTGTTCGAATTAGGCAGCACCATTGGCTGGGATACAAAAGTTATTAGCGCACAGTTATGGAACGCCACTACCTTTTCTGCCGCGCCATTGCTGAACGCAACACACAGCGTGTCCAGTTCAAACCCGGTGCCGTTACCGGCAGCCGGGTGGCTATTCGTTTCGGTGATTACGGGGTTTATGTTGCCAAAGGCCAAAAATCGTCTTTGACGACCTGCGTAGCGTTTGCGCATGCGGCCTTGAAATCATAGGGCACGGCACTCGCGCAGTCGGGCCAGATACCGGTGGCTGTCCAGAACTCAACGAGCCCCAGGCGTGCGCAAAGTGGAATAAAGCGCGCGTCATTGCGCAGCTCCGGCATGTTGACGTGGAATAAAAGCGCCGTGCGATAGGCGTCAGGGCCCATGATATCATGCTCGCTGCCGGTCGGACCCAGCCGCGCGTCGCCTGCGATTGCATAGGCTTCGTCGACCCTGCCAAGATGTGCAAGGTAAACCAGCCGCGCAAGGTCTATGCTGCCCGCCTTGCCCAGGTA
>JBATGO010000306.1:0-10999 GCA_049665845.1 Pseudomonadales bacterium
GAGAAAGTTGTGCGCCCCGGGCGGGAGCTGGCTACCTGCTGCGACCGACTGGCGGCATAGACGCCGCCGGCGAGCGTACATGGATGTATTGACAGCGTGTCATAAATGCGTGCGCGCTTCCTGCGAGATCCATCTACCACGTATTTCAAACTTTGGGTTTCCGGGTCACGCACATCCTTGCTGGTGTAGACATCCACCAACTACGTTTCCTTATCGCATCTGCTCAAGCGCAGCAATACGATCCTCCAGCGGCGGGTGACTTGCAAACAACGCACTCAACCCCATGCGTTTGCCCGAACCAATCCCGAACGCCTGCATGCTCTCGGGCAGCTGGTTCGGCACTTCACTGTTGCGCTGCAAGGCACGCAGTGCATTGATCATCGATTGCCGGTCGGCCAGTGTGGCACCACCGTGGTCGGCGCGAAACTCCCGGTAGCGCGAAAACCACATCACGATCGCGGAAGCCAGAATACCCAGCACCACCTGCGCGACCAGCGAAGTAACCATATAGCCGATGCCATAGCCGCGGTTATTTTTAAGGATCACGCGGTCGACGAAATGCCCGATGATGCGCGAGAAGAAAATCACGAAGGTATTGACGACGCCCTGTATCAGGGACAGCGTCACCATGTCGCCATTTGCAACGTGCGCGACCTCATGCGCGAGTACCGCTCGCACTTCGTCCTGGTCCATGCCGTGCAGCAGGCCCTCACTTACCGCGACCAGAGCCGCGTTGCGATTCCAGCCGGTGGCAAAGGCATTGGGCTGCCCGGCTGGAAAGATACCCACTTCGGGCATGCCGATGCCGGCTTTTTCTGCGAGCTCGGCGACCGTGTCAACCAGCCAGCGTTCGCGCGGCGTGGCCGGGTTATCGATCAGTTGTACCCCGGCCGAGCGTTTGGCCATCCATTTCGACATCAGTAGCGAAATCAGCGAGCCGGCAAAGCCGAAGGCCGCGCTGTAGATCAGCAGGCCCCTGAGGTTCAGGTCGACACCGTTTTCGGCGAGGATGGGTTCGCCAAAAATGGTCATAATCACGCCGACCAGCAGCAGTACGGCGGCGTTGGTCGCCAAAAAGAGCAAAATACGCATAATTCTCCTGTCCTCGATATCGTTCGCGCACATACCCTGCCCGGGTGTGCGCACCAGCCCACTGCAGGGCCTGGCCGACCAGCATGGAGTTGGGGCTTATTGTAAGGCTTTTCAAGTGCTTGGCACTCGAGCAAGCGCGTTGTCCGGCGCTGCTGCGGTGGTGAAATTTTGCCCCCGCTGACTGTTCCCAAGCGCCAGCCAAATGGCGTACAATGCGCGACTTTTTTCGTGGGGCCGATCGGCATTTCGCCGCGCCGGGTGCGCTGGCGCAAGGCGTTAACAGAATCGACTTCGCTCCGGGTGCTTGGAAAAAACGCCCTTCAGCAGTCTCAAGGTACAGGTATCAGCATGGTCACAATTCGCTTGTCACGCGGCGGCGCCAAAAAGCGTCCTTTCTATCGCGTTGTTGTAGCCGATAGCCGCAGTCGTCGCGATGGTCGTTTTATCGAGCAAATCGGTTTTTTCAACCCTATCGCAACCGGTGGGGAAGAGCGCCTGCGTATTGCGCTCGATCGTATCGAGCACTGGCAGGGTCTTGGCGCGCAGGTCTCCGAGCGCGTCAAGTCACTGGCCAAACAGGTGCGCGAGAACGCGGCCAGCGCTGCCTAGCGGCGACTTTGCTTTTTCGCGAGCGAACGTTGAATGCGCTGGTAAGCGCGACTACCCGTTCGTGGTGAGAGACTATAGTGCCCGCTGATCAACGCTCGGGTGATGCCGCCCGTGCAGCATGGTTGGTGGTGGGGCGATTAAACGGCTCTTTTGGCGTGCGCGGCTGGTTAAAGCTCGAGTCGTTCACCGAACCTGTCGATAATATATTTGCCTACCAGCCCTGGCGCGTGAGTGCGGCCAGCGTGGGAGGGCTGGTCAGGTCGAAGCGCGGTGAACAGGGATTGCCTGCCGTGGTGCAAATTGAGGACCGTGAAAACCACGGCAACGAATTCGTGGTCAAGCTGGCGGGCGTCGACAGCAAAGAGGCGGCTGCGCGGTTTGCAGGCCTGTTAATTGAAGTGCCGCGCGCATGCCTGCCCGAGAACGAAGCGGGCGACTATTACTGGCACCAGCTCGAGGGGCTTGAGGTTTACCAGGTCGACACAGCCGGTGCTGCAGGCGAGAAGCTCGGTCGGGTGGATCACCTGCTTGCGACCGGTGCTAACGACGTACTCGTGGTGCGCGGCGATATAAAAGCAGGTGCGGGCGGCAGCAAGGCCAGCGAAATACTGATTCCCTACCTGCCCGATACGGTAGTACTGGCGGTGGATCTCGACCAGGGCAGGATGCTGGTCGATTGGCAGAATGAATAAAGTGGGTATTTAGCGCCGTTCAAAGGGGGCGCGCGGAATGTGGCGCTGCTACGGCGTCTCGGTGGCCGCCAGCACACCAGTACGAAAACGAAGCTGCCGCGAACGAAGGGTCAAACGCAATGCGCGTAGCGGTGGTCACGCTGTTTCCGGCAATGTTTGAAGCGCTGACCGAGCACGGTATCAGTTCGCGCGCGGTGCAGCAGCGGCTGGTTACGGTCTCTGCGATCAACCCGCGGGATTTTGCCGGAAACAAGACTGGCAGGGTGGATGATCGGCCCTACGGTGGCGGCCCCGGCATGGTTATGGCGGTGCCGCCATTACGGCGCGCACTGCTGGCGGCGCAGCAAAAAGTTGCGCAAGCAGAAGTTCGTGGCAGCGCAGGCAGTGTTGCTGCTGTCAACGCACGCGACAGCGATGAGCGAAAGGTAGATGGGCGAGAGGTAGATGAGCGAAAGGTAAAAGACGAGCGAACCGAAAAACCGCTCACAATTTATCTTTCGCCACAGGGCGAGCCGCTGACGCAGAAAAGGGTCGAAATGCTGGCCGGACTCGAGTCGATCGTGCTGTTATGCGGTCGATACGAAGGCGTCGATGAGCGCGTACTGCAACGCGATGTCGATCTGGAACTGTCGCTGGGTGATTACGTGCTCAGTGGCGGCGAGCTTGCCGCGATGGTCCTGCTCGATGCGCTGATACGCCTGCAACCCGGTGCGCTGGGCGATGAAGACTCGGCAGGCCAGGATTCATTCGCGGGTGCAGGATTGCTCGATTGTCCGCACTACACGCGCCCTGAAGAATTCGACGGGCAACGGGTGCCAGAGGTTTTGCTCAGCGGCGACCATGAGGCAATTGCGAGCTGGCGATTGGAGCAGTCCTTACTGCGAACAATGAAGCGCAGGCCGGATCTAATCGCGCAGCTGGCGCCCGGGTTGGGCCAGCGCGAAACAGCAATGCTCGAGCGGCTGCGCGCGAGTGGCGCAGATGTAAACGGGGCAAAACAGAAATCGACTTTGAAAACACAGCAAGTGAATTTGGCACCACCCACACCGGCACATCTTGAAGAGCCGGATAGCGGAGCAACACAATGAGCGGTAACAAGATTATTCAACAACTCGACAGCGAACAAATGGCGGCGAAAGTATTGCCCGATTTTGCGCCAGGTGACACGGTAGTCGTGCAGGTACGCGTGCGCGACGGCGAGCGCGAGCGCCTGCAGGCTTTCGAAGGCGTCGTGATCGCCAAACGCAATCGTGGTATCAATTCGGCGTTTACGGTGCGCAAGATCTCGCACGGCGTCGGCGTTGAGCGTACTTTCCAGGCCTACAGCCCGCTGGTTTCGGAGGTCGAGGTCAAGCGCCGGGGCGATGTACGCCGCGCCAAGCTCTATTACCTGCGCGAGCGCTCCGGCAAGTCGGCGCGTATCAAGGAAAAGCTGGTCTAGCTGTTTGTTCCGGTGGCTGTTGGTTACAGGCACTGATTGCAGGCGTTTTTGCAGGCAGTTGCACCATTGCGTGCTGAGGCGAGGCCGGCGCATGGCTGGACGTACGCATGGCACTGCGGCGTCTGTTCAACCCATCGATTCCAGCGCAACGCGATCGCCGGCTAACAGGGTCAACGCTGGCAGCAACATTTGGCAACAACATATGACAGCAAAATTGGACGGCATCATCTGAAAGCAACCAACGCTGCGTTGGGAGCGACAAAAAGAGCGACTTATTGCAGTCGCTTTTTTTGTGCCTGACTGTTTTTGCTAAGCTGGCAGTGCAATTGTCAAGTTGAGCTCAGCGGGGTGGTCAATGTCTGCCAAAGCAGCCGCAAGACAAGGTACCGGCCTTGCGAAATCGCCTGCCACCCGATCGCGGCAGGACCAGTCCGCGCCGAAGAGGAATGACCGCGCCAAATCAAATCGGCCCGAACCCAGGCCCAACAGGCCAGCTCCCGCCGCCTGTGCGATGCTGGTCGATCGCTATATCGACGCGCTGTGGCTGGAGCGCGGCCTGAGCAGCAATACTCTCGAAGCCTACCGTCGCGACCTGCTCGCGCTGGCAGGTTTCCTCGCAGCAAACAAAAGCAGTTTGCTCGCAGCCAACTATGCCGATCTCGCGGGGCGCCTTGCCGATCTGGCGGGGCACAATGCCAGCCCGCGTTCGCAGGCGCGCCTGGTGTCCAGCATCAAGGGCTTTTACCGCTATTGTTTGCGTGAAAACCTTGTCGCGGTCGACCCCTCGTTAAGGCTCGCTGCGCCGGTACTGGGTCGCGCACTGCCTGTCGTGCTCAGCGAAACGCAGGTTGAACAGCTGCTGCGTGCACCTGGCGATTCGTCGCTGGAAATGCGCGACCGCGCCATGCTGGAACTAATGTATGCCTCGGGGCTGCGTGTATCAGAACTGGTCAACCTGGGTATGCGCGCGCTGAACATGCGCCAGGGCGTGGTACGGGTGGTCGGCAAGGGCGGTAAGGAGAGGTTGGTGCCGGTAGGCGAGCAGGCGCTTGCGAGCCTGCACAGCTACCTGCAAGAGGCCAGGCCACATTTATTTGCGCAGCCACAGCAAGCTGCGGCCAGCGACGTGGTATTCCCCGGTCGCGCGGGCAAAGCGCTGACCCGGCAGGCCTTCTGGTATCGCATCAAGCACTATGCATTGCGCGCCGATATTCGCACACCGCTTTCGCCGCACGTGTTGCGCCACGCATTTGCCACGCACCTGCTCAATCACGGCGCCAACCTGCGTGTAGTGCAGCTGTTGCTGGGCCACAGCGACTTGTCGACTACGCAGATTTACACCCATGTGGCCAGCGCGCGGCTGCAGGAATTACATGCGCAGCATCATCCGCGTGGCTGAAATCAGGCACTCTAGACTGTTTTCTAGCGTTTACATAGCGGCCCGCTGTGAAACCCTCGCAGCAGGAACTTATCTGCGCGCAGGCGATCGTAGCTTGGGCCCGGCGTAATCATGCGATAAACTGCGCGGCCATACACATTGTCACTGCCGCGACCCTGTTCCCGTCGGGCCTGATATCCCCGCCTTTTTGCGGTCACCTTTCCCGAGGTTATTATGAAATACAAAGCTCTTGCGGCGATTGCGATGCTCGCGCTGCTCTTATCCATTGCAGGCGGCAAACTGGTCGCAGAAGAGGGCGGTGCCACCGGCGCTCCGGACACGGCGCCGCTGAAAAAAGTGCGGCCCGATTTCACGTTCAACGATGTTGCGCCGACCGCCGCCGACGGCATTTATCGCGTTTCAATAGATCGTGGGCCCACCATTTACCTGACTGAAGACGGTAAACACTTTTTCGTCGGCGAATTTTATTCCGTCTCTGATGACGAACTGGTCGACGAAGGAGAGCGCTACCTGGAGGGCGATCGCGCAACCAGTCTTGGCAAGCTGGAGATTGGCGATATGATCGTGTTTGGCCCCAAGAAACCCAAGGCGCACATCTTCGTATTCACTGATGTGGATTGCTACTACTGCCAGAAACTGCATCGCGAAGTGGGCGAGCTGAATGGCATGGGCGTTGAAGTGCGCTACCTTGCCTATCCGCGCGCGGGCGTCAATTCGCCGGTGCACAAAAAGCTCGCCTCAGCCTGGTGTGCCGAGGATCCCAACGATGCCCTGACCCGGCTGAAGGCCGGCGAAAGCATCCCCGACAATGAATGCGAAAAGAACCCGATTGCCGCACAGTTTCATCTCGGCAACCGGCTCGGCGTCACCGGTACCCCGGCGATTTTCAGCGCGAGCGGTGAGCAGCTCGGCGGTTATGTGCCGGCAAAAGTGATCGCACAGCGGCTGGGCCTGGCGGAGTAAATATCCCGCTGGTTGGGCATGCGGGTTCCGCGGTCGATAAGGTTATAATGCAGCGCGACGCGGGTCGCTTTCAGTAAAAGATTATTGTGATCGCGAGCGCAGCCTGGGGCTGCGTTTTGCGTTTCAGGCATCGGGAAAATAAATTGCAACAGATCAATATCGGAATTTGCGGCCTCGGCACCGTGGCCGGTGGCATGGTGAATGTATGGCAGCGCAACCGCGTGGTGCTGCAGCGCAGGTTCGGGCAGCCAGCGGACATCACGCATATCGGTGCGCGCCGCGATAACCCCGACTGCGATGTCGACCGCTACCGCATCAGCCGCGACATTTTTGCTGTAGCGCGCGACCCCGATATTCATGTGCTGGTGGAATTGATAGGCGGTATCGAGCCGGCGCGTTCGTTGTTACTCGAAGCAATCGCGGCAGGCAAGCATGTGGTGACCGCGAACAAGGCCTTGCTTGCGGAACACGGCGAAGAAATTCTTGCGGCCGCGTACAAGGCGAATGTCGAAGTGCGCTTCGAGGCAGCGGTCGCTGGCGGCATACCGGTTATCAAGGCGCTTACCGAAGGGTTTAGCGGCAACGCAATCGAGTCGATCGTTGGTATCATTAACGGCACCGGCAATTTTATTCTTACCGAGATGCGCGATAAAAAGCGCAGCTTTGCCGATGCGCTTGCCGATGCCCAGCGGCTCGGCTACGCCGAAGCAGATCCGACCTTTGACGTCGAGGGCATCGACGCGGCGCAAAAGCTCACCATCCTGGCGGCACTGGCGTATGGTACCTCGCTCGACGCCTCGCACTGTTACACTGAGGGCATCGCCAATATTTCCGTGGAAGACATGTCACACGCTGCCGATCTTGGCTACTGTATCAAGCACCTCGGCATAGCGCGCGCGACTTCGCATGGACTCGAGATGCGCGTGCACCCTGCACTGATTCCCAAAAACCGCCTGATTGCCAGCGTTGACGGCGTGCTCAACGCGGTGGCAATTCACGGCGATGCTGTCGGGCCAGCGCTGCTGTGCGGCGCGGGCGCGGGCGCCGAGCCAACCGCATCGTCGGTGATCGCAGACGTCGTCGACCTGACGCACAGTATTGCCTGCCAGCGTGACACAATTACGCCGCGCGGCGAAGTGCCCGGGCATGCGGCCAGCATGCGCCGCATCGTGCCCATCGACGAAATCGATTGCGCCTACTACCTGCGCATCGCCGCGGCCGACCAGCCGGGTGCCTTGTCAAAAATAACCCAGGTGCTGAGCGATGCGAATATCAGCGTCGAAGCGCTGCGCCAGCACGATGCGGTGCTTGGTGCTCATGTACATTCCGGTGAAACGGTTTCGGTCGTATTGACGACCGAAGTAACGCGTGAGTCCAACCTGCGCGATGCGGTTGCAAAAATAGAGGCGCTCGACGTAGTGCGCGACACAGTCGCTACCATTCGTATTGAGTCGGTCGACTAAATCGATCCGGTGCAGTAAACCCGAACCCACAAAAGGTTGATGACGTGAAGTATGTCAGCACGCGCGGCACTGCGCCCGCGCTCGATTTTGAAGACGTAGTACTGGCGGGCCTGGCCCGCGATGGCGGGCTTTATGTGCCCGAAAAACTGCCGCAGTTCAGCCGCGATGACATTGCCGGCTGGCGAGAGCTTCCCTACGACCAGTTGGCTGAGCGCTTGCTCGAACCCTTCGTGGCCGGTGCAATTCCTGCCGATGATTTCCAGCGCATGCTCAGCGAAACCTATGCCACGTTTCGCCACCCGGCGATTGCGCCGCTGGTGCAGGTCGACAGACACGACTGGGTGCTGGAACTCTTTCACGGCCCAACGCTGGCATTCAAGGATTTTGCCCTGCAGTTACTCGGGCGATTACTCGATTACATCCTGGATCGTCGCGGCGAGCGCGTCGTAATCATGGGCGCGACTTCAGGCGATACCGGCTCTGCTGCGATCGAGGGTTGCAGGCATTGCCACAACGTAGACATCTTTATTCTGCATCCGCACCAGCGTGTCTCGGACGTGCAGCGTCGCCAGATGACCACGGTGCTGGCCGACAATGTCTGGAATATTGCGATCGAGGGCAATTTCGACGACTGCCAGAACCTGGTCAAGGCGAGCTTTCGCGACCAGTCATTTCTCACTGACGGGCGCAAACTTGTAGCGGTAAACTCGATCAACTGGGCCCGCATCATGGCGCAGATTGTTTACTACTTTTACGCCGCCCTGGCCCTGGGTGCGCCGTCGAAGGCAATCAGTTTTTCGGTTCCAACTGGCAATATCGTCGATATTTTTGCAGGATACCTCGCGCGTGAAATGGGATTGCCGGTTGAACAGCTCATCATCGCGACGAACAAAAACGATGTGCTGCACCGCATCCTGGCCAGCGGCACCTACGACCGCGCCGAACTGCACCATACGCTGTCGCCAAGCATGGACATCAGTATTTCCAGCAACTTCGAGCGGCTCATGTTCGACCTTTACCAGCGTGACGGAAAAAAAATTGCGGAGCTGATGCATGCGTTTGAAAACGGGCCGATTGCGCTGGATGACAGGGCATTGCAACAGGCGCGCAAACTGTTTGCCAGCGCATCGCTGGACGACAAAGGGACGTGTACCCTGATTGCCGATGTTTACGCACGCTGCGGCTATTTGCTGGACCCGCACTCGGCCACTGGCGTTGGCGCTGCGCGGCAGTGTCGGATGCGCGAAGCGCAGACCATCGTGTCACTGGCCACAGCGCATCCTGCCAAGTTCCCAGAAGCCATCGCCAAGGCCAAGGTCGGCATTGAGCCGCAGGTGCCCCCACACATGCAACATATTTTCGATAGTGAAGAGCGTTATACCGTGCTTGC
Source organism: Pseudomonadales bacterium (assembly GCA_049665845.1). Taxonomy (GTDB): domain Bacteria; phylum Pseudomonadota; class Gammaproteobacteria; order Pseudomonadales; family UBA7434; genus UBA7434. The sequence continues at coordinate 9,050 of JBATGO010000306.1, forward strand.
CAACGATCGCGCGGCGGTCAACCGGTTTATGGCCGCGCAGCTCGGCGCCTGAGTGGGCGCAGGCATTATGGCAGCGGTAATCCGGCGGCGCGAACACAGCAGCGCGTCGGGCGATGCTGCTGTTGCTAAGGGCGGCGATAAACTTCCGGACAACCTCCCTGACGACACCCCTGCGTTGCTGCGGCGCGTGTTGCTCGCGCGCGGACTCAACTGCGCCGAAGATATCGATTGCTCGTTGCAGGGGCTATTGTCTCCCGAAGGTTTGCTCGGTATCGACAAGGCCTGCGCGCTGTTGGTCGATGCCTTGCAAAAGCAGGCGCGCATCCTGGTGGTTGGCGATTACGATGCCGATGGTGCCACCAGCAGCGCACTGGCGTTGCGCGCACTGGCGCGTTTTGGTCACCGCGATGTGCGCTTTATGGTACCGAATCGTTTTGAGTTTGGTTACGGGCTGTCGCCAGAAATCGTCGCGATGGCCAGGCAGCAGGCTCCGGCGTTGATTATTACCGTCGACAACGGTATTTCCAGCGTCGAAGGCGTGCGTGCCGCGCGCGCAGCCGGCATCGACGTACTCATTACCGATCACCATCTCGCTGGCAGTGAATTGCCTGCTGCCAACGCGATCGTCAACCCCAACCAGCCCGGCTGCCATTTCGCAAGTAAAGCGCTGGCCGGCGTAGGCGTGATTTTTTATGTAATGCTGGCCCTGCGCGCCATACTTGAATCGTTAGACTGGTTCAGCGAAGCGATCCCGAAACCGAACATGGCGGAGTTTCTCGACCTGGTTGCGCTCGGCACGGTGGCCGATGTGGTGCCGCTGGATCGCAACAACCGCATTCTTGTCGAGCAGGGTTTACGACGCATTCGCCGTGGGCAGGCCAGTGCCGGAATTCGCGCGCTGATCGACAGTGCGGGCAAGCGCGCTGCTACCCTTAGTGCCAGCGACCTCGGTTTCGCGCTGGGACCTCGCCTGAACGCAGCCGGCAGGCTCGACGATATTTCCATTGGCATCGGCTGCCTGCTTACTGATGATCCCGGCATGGCGGCCGAGATCGCCAGCGAACTCGACGACTTTAATCGCAATCGCCAGCAAATCGAGCAATCGATGCAGGTGCTGGCCGCACAGCAGCTTGAGTTGCTGCGCAAAAACAGTGAACTTAATGGCGAAGCGCTGCCCAGTGGCCTGTGCCTGTACAACGATAACTGGCACCAGGGCGTGGTGGGTATTCTCGCTTCGCGCATCAAGGAGAGCTACCACCGCCCGGTACTGTGTTTTGCGCCGGCCAGCGAGTCAGCTGACTGCAGCGAACTGAAAGGCTCGGCGCGCTCGATACAGGGCTTTCATATTCGCGATGCACTCGATGCGATTGCCAGCCAGAATCCGGGCCTGGTCGAAAAATTTGGCGGTCATGCAATGGCTGCGGGGCTGACGCTTGCGCGCGACAATTTTGCCCGTTTCGCGCAGGCGTTTGAACAATACGCCGCTGCCATGCTCGGCGAAGAGCAGTTGCAGGCAGTGCTGTGGAGCGACGGCGAGCTGGCGGTTGATGAAATCAATATCGATAATGCCAGGCTGATGCGCGCCGCATTGCCTTGGGGACAGAAATTGCCCGAGCCTTTGTTCGATGGCGTGTTCGACATACTGGAACAAAGGCTGGTGGGCGAGCGCCACCTGAAGCTGCTGCTGGAAAGCAGGCGGGATGCCATTCCGGTTAAAGTAGAGGCGATCGCATTTAATATCGACCTCGAGCAGTGGCCGGACCAAACTGCATCGCGCGTGCGTATCGCTTACACGCTCGATGTGAATGCCTGGCGCGGTCGCGAGCAACTGCAGTTACTGGTTCGCCATATCGAAAAATATTCTGCCAACGCATAGAATGCGCTGCGCAAAAACGGTCAACGAGGTCGCAACGGTTGGATCTGCAAGCGGGAATTTACCAGCACTACAAG
>JBATGO010000307.1:0-2404 GCA_049665845.1 Pseudomonadales bacterium
GGTCAAAGGGTTTTAACTGGTATTGGGTTTGCAGGAAACTGACCAGGTCGATTAGCTGCGTAACCGTCATGACGTCGTTATAGTTGCGCATCGCGGAACCGCCGCCCTCGCCTTTATGCTGCGGCGCAAAGCCCTGCAGAATTTTGTGAGAGGGGTTCACGATAGCAGTGACCAGCTCGCCGTAGGTTTTGATATTCCTCACTTCACCGCCCAGCCTGACGGAAACACCCGTTCCTGAATCTTCACGCCGCGCCAGGTCTGGCAGGCTATGGCAACTATTACACTGCAGGCTGACAAAGTCCCGCCTGCCTTGCTGGGCGTTACCTTCCGGCAAACTGAATCCGCTGCCGTCGCTTTCAATTTTTCCACAGGATAGGAGCACCAGTATTAGTGGCGCAAACAGCTGCCAACGATAGCGGCCGTAAATGCACTTCAGAAAAATCATAACGCTCCTTTGTGTCTGGCGTTAGTCGCGCGCTATTTGCGCTTTTACGCCATTCGCCTTTTGCCGTTTTGCGCTGCTGTGTTATCGCACAGGCGCGCACTTCACGCTTTTATACAAACGAGGCCCGCCGCAGCTCCTTTACAGTAATATATTTCAGGCGCGCTTTCAATTCATCGCTCGGTTAAAATCGTCCGCGCGCTGTAAACCTTTTGCCGTGCTAGCGGCTAACGCAGCCCATTCGCTGCGGGGAACAATTTATTTGAAAATCCTGATTGCTGGCGGCGGTATTGGCGGCCTCACCGCAGCGCTGTGCTGCCTGCAGCGCGGCCACCAGGTCATTGTGCTCGAACAGGCTGCAACGATTGCCGAAATCGGTGCCGGTATCCAGTTGCCGCCGAACGCGATAAAAGTGCTGCACAAGCTTGGCTTGCAGGAGCAGCTGGCCGAACTGGCTTTCCGACCAGAGGCACTGGAGGCGCGTATGGGTGTCAGCGGCAGGAATATTTTCAGCGTCGCACTGTCGGGTGCTGCAGGCAACCATTGGCAGGCGCCTTACCTGCATATTCATCGCGCCGACTATATAGCCGTTTTGCGCAACGCATTGCAAACGCGCGCGCCAAACTGCCTGACGCTGGACGCTAAAATAACTAGCGTTACGCAAAGCGGTCAGGACGTGACGGTGAGTGTTGCAGGCAATCGTCACTATTCTGGCGATGCACTGATTGCGGCTGATGGCATTCATTCGACCGTACGGAATATTATCGGCGACGATTCCCCGGCAGCATTTACCGGCAACATCGCCTGGCGCGCAGTCGTGCCGGTAGAAAAGCTCGGCAAAGCGAAACCACCCCCGACGGCCTGCGTGTGGATGGGCAGCGGTCGGCACGCGGTAACCTATCTGCTGCGCGGCGGCGAACTGGCCAATTTTGTGGGCGTGGTAGAGCGTGACGACTGGCGCGTGGAATCGTGGAGCGCGCGCGGCGAAATGGCTGATGCCTTGCAGGATTTCAAAGGCTGGCACCCGGGCATTGTTACCCTCCTTGAACAGGCTGATGCGCTTTCTCGCTGGGCGCTGTATGACCGCAAACCACTGCAACGCTGGACTGACGGGCGTATCGCGCTGCTTGGTGATGCCGCCCATCCAATGCTGCCTTTCATGGCGCAAGGTGCGGCGATGGCAGTCGAAGATGCCTGGGTCGTCGCAGAGGAATTATCGCAAGGTGATGCGAGCGTGAGTGACAGGTTAATGCGTTACGAGCAGCGCCGGCTGGCAAGGACAAGCCGTATGCAGGCGATTTCCCGCGCGAACGCCAGCACCTTTCACCGCCACTCAACTGCTGCCAAAATATTGCATTACACGCCGATGTGGCTGGCCGGGCAGCTGGTGCCGGGCCTGATTCGCAAAAACTTCGACTGGATATACGCTTACAACGTTACCGGCGATTAGCTCAGGAAGCCTGCGCAGCCTGAGACCCGGCCCGGCGATTCGCCACCGGCTCCAGGCTGTCCATGCCAAGGACTTCGCGAAACGAATTGTGGAAATGATGCAGCGGCGCCTCGTTGCGACCAAACATCACTTCGGGGAGCATGCCGCTTTCGGCCGCGCGCTGTTGCAGCTCGCCCATCGCATAGTCCTCTTTTTCAACCGTGCTATAAAACGCTTCCATGGTGGCCTCGAGCGTTGCCACGGCCCCGGCAGGTTTGTTCGGATCGTAGATATCGGTAACCGTGCGCGTGGCCTGCGCTGCATCGATATCGGATCCCAACACCAGGTGGGCGAGTTCCGCTTCGCAGTACGTAACGATACGGGTCAGCGACCTTGAGGGCTTGCCCTGCACCGGATAGATACGTACCAAGCTCAACCTGCCGGTGTTGAATATCATCTGCACATTCGGGAACAGGTAGTAGATCAGCAGCGCGCCGTGCGACAGTCGCCACTCGGATTCTGGCCGCTGGCGA
>JBATGO010000308.1:0-8142 GCA_049665845.1 Pseudomonadales bacterium
GTACGCTCACCAGTAATACTGCTTTAAAGGCGCCGTTACCCGCTATGGATTATGCGCCCGTGCTCGGTCACCGCGATATGGGGATGGGTATGAACCACATGGCGCACGATAGCGGTGGCGAAGCAAAAATGCAGCACGACGCACACCAGGGTGTGCAGCGTAGCGAGCACCATGGCATGCAGCACAGTGAACACGGGGGCATGCAGCACGGCGAACACAATGGCATGCTGCATAGTGCAAAACAGGGAATGCCTGCCGGGCACGACATGGAAAATGCAGGAAGCCACGCCGCGCATGGCGTGCATGTAATGAGTGATCGCCAGGCAAGCGACCTGGCGCCAGCCGGTTTTGTAAGCGAACGTGCAATCACGCATGCCGCAACGGAATACGGGCCTCAAGTAGATATGCGGGCGGAGTTCGCGCCCAGCGGTCTCGCTGATCCCGGTGTGGGTCTGCGCGACCATGCAACACGTTACGGCCGGCGGGTACTGAGTTATGCCGATATCGTCGGTTTGCACCCGACGCGCGATCGACGGGAGCCGACGCGTGAAATCGAACTGCATTTAACCGGCAACATGCATCGCTATATGTGGTCAATTAACGGTATCAAGTTTGCGGATGCCGAACCGATCATCCTGCGCCACGGCGAGCGCGTTCGCTTTACCCTGGTCAATGACACAATGATGACCCACCCCATGCACCTGCATGGATTGTGGAGTGAACTGGAAACCGGCGAGCCGGATTATATTCCGCGCAAGCACACCGTACTTGTGCAGCCGGGGTCGCGCATCAGCTATTTGGTTACAGCCGATTCTCTCGGTCGCTGGGCTTACCACTGCCATATGATGTACCACATGGCCGGCATGTTTCGCGAAGTGAGGGTTGTATGAATGTGCTTCGCAAGTACGGCATTGCCAAAGGCTCAATCGTTTTCGCTTTTGCTTTCGTGTTTTGCTTGCCACTCGCTGCCGCAGCAATGGGCAAGGATGATCCGTTACTTGGCATGCTGGTACTCGACCAGGTTGAGTACCGCAGCATGGACGGGCATGATCCGCGCGTGCTGGAGGGTTATGGCTGGCTGGGTTACGACCTGGACAAACTCTGGATTGACTTCGAGGTCGAACAGGTCGACGGCGAAACCGAGGAGGCCGAGTGGCAATTGCGTTACAGTCGCGCTGTATCGTCGTATTGGGATTTGCAGCTGGGTCTGAGGCGAGACTTCGAGCCCTCGCCGCGTCGCAATTGGGTGGTAATCGGCTTGCACGGGCTGGCACCCTACTGGTTCGAAACAGATGTAGCGTTATTCATTGGCGAGTCGGGCCGCAGCGCGATGCGTGTCAGCAGCGAATATGCGTTGAGGTTCACGCAGCGAGTAGTGCTGGTGCCCGAAGTTGAAATCAATGTCTATGGCCATAACGATCGGTCACTTGGTGTTGGCTCAGGTCTTGCCGATGTAGAGGCAGGGCTGCGCCTGCGCTATGAGATACGCCGGGAGTTTGCTCCCTATTTTGGTTTCAACCGGCTGAAGCGCTTTGGTAATACGCGCGACTATGCAAGGCTGCAGGGTGAAGGCAGTCAGTACTCGCAATGGGTGCTTGGTCTGCGTGCATGGTTTTAGTGGTATTGCGGAATACCAACGCCATGCCGGTTTCACTGTTGAAAGAAAACGCCTGCCATTGGCTAATGCGTGAGCTGTTGTGCCTTAAGCTATCACTTGTAGCGCTTTTCTAATACGCTTGCCTGTATGGAACAGTGGCTACTCACCAATTTTTTGATTCTTGTCTACGCCGCGCCGGCACTGTGGGCGGTGTACCACATCCTGCTGTTCAAGCGCGATTCGCAGGTTGCGTTAGGCTGGATACTGGCTTGTATATTCATTCCCTACCTCGGGCCGGTATTCTATTTCCTGTTCGGGATTAATCGCGTACGAACCCGTGCGCGCAAGCTTGACCGGGAATTACTGGTGGTGCCGCGCGAAAGCGGCAATCGCGAAGCGGTATTTGTTGCACCCAGCGGCGTAGGCACCGACCAGAGCCTGATGCAGGTGGGCCACAAGGTTTGTGGCCATGTGCTGATCCGGGGTAACGGGGTCCGCGCACTTTACAACGGCGAGCAGGCGTATCCGCAAATGCTTGCGGCAATTGACGGCGCCGTGCACAGCATCCTGATGTCGACATACATTTTCAAGGACGATACCGTCGGGATCGAATTTGCCGACGCGCTGCAGCGCGCAGTTGGTCGAGGTGTCGATGTGAAGGTATTGCTCGACGGTATAGGTGAGTATTATTCATTTCAAAAACCGTCAACACTGTTACGTAAGCGGGGCGTTAATAACGCGCTGTTCATGCCGCCGCGATTTTTCCCACCCAGCTTTGCAATCAACCTGCGCAATCACAGAAAGCTGTTGCTGGTTGATAATTCGATAGGTTTTGCAGGCGGGATGAATATTGGAGAAAACCATACAATCAATAAAAAAGGCGAGCTGGAGGTGTCCGATGTACATTTTCGTATTGAAGGCGCCATTGTCGACGAGCTGGCACAGCTTTTTTACCACGACTGGAATTTTTCCACGCGTGGCAAGAATTACCCTGGCAGGCGCAGCAATGTTGCAGCAGTTGGAGAAGATCTTTGCAGGTTGATTCCTGACGGGCCCGGCGAAGAGCTCGATGCACTCGCGCTGACAATCCGCGCCGCGATCAGTGCGGCGCGACGCGAGGTTTTAATCATGACGCCTTATTTTTTGCCGAATCGGGAGTTTGTATCGACACTGCAATCAGCCGCTTTTCGCGGCGTATCGGTAAAAATCGTGTTACCCGAAAAAAGCAATCTTCCGGTAGTGCACTGGGCTAATCGCAATGTTCTGCAGGAACTGCTTTCGGCCGGCATTTCAATCTATTACCAGCCGGCACCCTTCTGCCACAGTAAACTACTTTGCATCGACGACAGTTATTCCCTGATCGGTTCTGCCAATCTCGATCCACGTAGCCTGCGACTGAATTTTGAGTTGGGCATCGAAGTGTTTTCTGAATCGCTCTGCCGTGAGCTGTGCGAGCACTTCGCTCACGTTATCGCCAGCTGCACAGCGCTTGAGCTGTCAGAGCTCAACACGCGCAATATACCGGCGCGGCTGCGTGATTCTGTTGCGGCTCTATTCAGCCCGTACCTCTGATTGTAAACGTACCAGCCCGCGCCTGTTTAAAAAACACCCAATGGCAATAACTACCCGCTGCACTATATTTGCTAGATAACGGGTTTTTTCCATAGCGGGTTGATATGCGATCAATTGCAGAGCGCTGGCTAATGCTGGTTTGCCAAATGCTCCCTGCGGTTGAGCGCGCGGCGGTCATCAGTCGTCCGAAATCCGGGCAATCCCAGCAGGTCGTAGCGGTCTACCCGGAAGGCGCGGTTGTCGATAGCGAAATTCTCGCTGCGGCGGCCCTTGCCGAGCGCCGCCGCGTACCGACAACCAGTGCTGCACCACTTGCTGCCGATGGTAACGCTGCGCTGGCGGTGAAGCCCGACCTGCTGGTTGCCTACCCGATCGAAGCAGCGCAAGATTCGATAGTTAGCATCGAATACTGGGTTGTCGCGCTGCGCCTCAATGCGGGCGCCGAGCACCATGCTGTAGTCAGCAAGCTGCTTCGCTGGGGCGTGTCCTGGCTGCAATTGCTGTGCGAAAGCCCGCAAGTTGAAAATAATTCGCTTCATTCTACGCTCGCTGAATCCGGTATTTCGGCATCGCTGTCCGATTTTTCAATTTTCGATAGTGCCTTTGCAGGCAACGCGAGCATTAAAAGCGCTGCTTCGCAGGCAGCGCTGGTGCTAAAGCGCGCCCTTGATGCGGATCGCGTAATCATTGCGCGCGGCCGCGCGCAAAAGCTCTCGATAGTGGCTGTTTCCGATGTGGGGCAGTTTGACAAGCGTGTTAACGCCTTACGCGATGCTGAAACGCAGCTGCAAGAAGCGTGCTCCAAAGCCCGAACCCTTTTTCTCAATGCATCAAACACGCAAGAGCAACCCGGGCAGTCGGGGCAACCCGGGAAAAGTTGTATCGTTGTAACGCCGATGCTTGTGCAGGATATCTGTGCAGGGGCCGTGCTGGTTGAAAGCGTCAAACCCATCACTGCTGCGACCGTGGCACAGCTGGAAAGTCTTGCGTCAATCCTCGCAGCGCAGTTTATCCTGCAGCAATACCAGCACAGCTGGACGATAGTTGCAATGCGTCGCCGTGCGAAAAGCTTTTTTGCGCGCCTGCTGGGCGAGGGATTTCTAAAAACCAAGCTTGCAACAGCTTCAATTGCTGCGATGTTAATCCTGCTGTTCGCGATACCCGGCGAATATCGCGTGAGTGCGGCGGCCAACCTCGAAGGTGAGATCCAGCGAGCCGTGGTTGCACCTTTTGACGGCTATATAGCGACCGCCCATCGTCGTGCGGGTGATACCGTGAAGATGGGCGACGTACTGGCAGAGCTTGATCAGCGCCAGATGGCGCTGGAGCGCGCGCGCTGGCTCAGCGAAAAAGCAGAGCTGGATAAGGAATATCGCAAGGCATTTGCGGAGATGGACCAGGCGCAGGCGCAGATCCTTAAATCCCAAATTGCCCAGGCTACAGCACGGCTTGACCTGGTTGACCAGCAGATGCAGCGTGCCGAACTGTTGGCGCCGCTGGATGGCATCATTATCGACGGCAATCTGAACGCTTCGCTGGGCGCACCGGTGCAGCGCGGTGACATTTTATTTGAAGTCGCCCCGCTCGACGCCTATCGGATTATCCTCGAGGTGAACGAGCGTGAAATTCGCAACATTGCTGAAGGGCAGCGTGGCTGGCTATCGCTTACAGCGTTGCCGGGTGAGCGTATACCTTTTGTAATTGAGCGTGTCGCCACCGTATTCGAACAAAAAGAAAGCCAGGTGATTTACCGCACCGAAGCGAGAGTAGCGAAGCCAGTGGGCTTTCTGCGGCCGGGCATGCAGGGCACCGGCAAGATATCAGTGGGGCACAGAAGCTACGCATACATACTGTTTCATGACATGATCGACTGGATGCGCCTGAAGCTGTGGTCGCTGGCACCGTGAGCAACGCAAACGGAAACACGGATAATAGCGATAAGCAGGATGCCTGGCAGCAGCTGGCTGCGAGCAAACCTTTTCTGCAGGATTACGTGCGCCTGCATCGGCATCGCTACCGCGGTGAAGACTGGTACGTGGTCAAGCATACGTTGGCGGCCAGCCATTTCCGTTGCGATGCGTTTTCCGCAGCACTCATGCAACGTCTCGATGGCAGCAATACCATTGGCGAAGCCTATCAGGCTACCGCGGAAGAATTCCAGGCGACGGTGCCTCCTGCCGACCAGGTGATCCGCCTGTTGTCGGCACTGCGTGAAGCCGATATGTTGGGCGGTTTGCCGGTTCACCCCGATGCCAGCAGTGCACCATCACCTTCCCCAAAACCGGCATGGCTCACTGCGCTGCTGCGCCCGCTTTCAATCAGGATCCCGTTGTTTGACCCCGATAAACTATTGCAGAAAATGCTGCCGCTGGTTCGTTCGGTATTCAGCGTACCGGTGCTGTTGCTGTTTATCACGTTGATACTCTGGGCGAGCCTTAAAGCAGTGGGTCACTGGGCTGAGCTGGGTGTGCATTTTGACTCGCGTTTTCTCGACTGGAGCAATGCGCTATGGCTTTGGCTGCTGTATCCGCTGGTCAAGGGGCTGCACGAATTGGGCCATGGGCTTGCGGCCAAGCGCTGGGGTGGCGAAGTACACGAAATGGGCCTGATGTTCCTGGTTTTTATGCCCGTGCCCTACGTCGATGCTTCCTCCAGTAGCGCCTTTGCAAGCAAGTACCAGCGCCTGCTGGTGGCCGCTGCCGGGATACTCGTTGAATTGGCACTCGCGAGTGTGGGTATGCTGGCCTGGTCCTGGCTGGAGCCCGGCGTCCTGCGCGATATTGCATTTAACGTGGCTTTTATCGCGGGCGTCTCAACCCTGCTGTTTAACGGCAATCCGCTGTTGCGCTTCGATGGCTATTACGTGCTGTGCGATGCCATTGAAATACCCAATCTTGGTACACGCTCGAACCAGTATCTAGGCTACCTGCTCAAGCGCTACCTGTTGCGCATCGAAAACTGCGTTCGGCCGCGCACGGCGACCGGTGAGCGTCGCTGGTTCGTTACATACGGTATTGCCGCTGGTCTTTACCGGGTTTTCATAACGTTCACGATTGCGCTTTTTGTTGTTGGCAGGTTTTTTATATTCGGCATACTGCTGGCAGTCTGGCTGGTTGTTTCACAGTGGGTGCTGCCAGCGGGCAAGCAGTTTGGCAAGCTCTGGCCTGAAATTGTTCGAAGCGGGCGTCAGCGACGCGCCGGCATGGTTTTCTCGGCGTTCGCTATTTCGCTGTACATTTTGATATTCGTGGTACCGATTCCGCACAGCACAAATGCGCAGGGTATTGTCCAGCTTGGTGATGAGGCGCCGCTACGCGCCCAGGTAGAGGGCTTTGTCACCGCCGTACTTGTCGACGAAGGGCAGCAGGTGCGCACAGGTGACAAGTTGATGGAGCTTGAAGATGCGAGTCTTGCGGCACGGCTGGTGCTGGCGCAGGCCAGGCTCAAGGAACTGCGCGCGCGTTACCAGTCGGTGATGGTGCGTGACAGGAATGCAGCAGCGCGTTTTGTCGACGAAATCAGGTCGGCCGAAGCCGAGTACCTGGATCTCGTGTGGCAGAGCAAAAATCTGAGCATATTCGCAGCACAGGACGGTATGGTATCGATTCCTCGCGCCAGCGATTTGCCAGGTCGATTCGTCAAAAAGGGCGATTTGCTGGGCCACGTCGTTAATTTGGCGCAGCCATCGGTGCGCGTCGTTGTGGAACAAAGCGATGTCGACGCTGTGCGCAGGCGCACGCAGTACATTGATGTGCGCCTGGCCAGCGCGCCGCGTAAAGTCTATCGCAGCGAGTTATTGTCCGAGGTGCCGCTGGCAACCCGGCAATTACCGAGCGCCTTACTGGGCACGCAATTGGGCGGTAGCATCGCGGTTGATGCGCGGGATGAAAGCGGCACAACGGCGATAAAGGATATATTCCAGTTTGACCTTCAACTGCCGGTGGCGGCAGACGGCCGCTATCTGGGCCAGAGCGCGAACCTGCGCTTCGTTCACAATCGCTTGCCGCTGGGTCAGCGCTTGTGGCGTCATCTCGGCCTGTTATTCGACGAAAAGCTCTCCAGCTAGCCGAAGCAGTTTTTCCCCAGCGCCGTTACTCGTTGAATTCAAACATTTTTTACCCGGCATTGCTTTGCTCGCGCACGCCGGCAAGGATCTACAGCGCATGTGGCGAATGTGCGCCACTTCTCGCTTTGGGTTTGACGCTCTGCGGTATTTACCGCCGCACTGGCTATAGTTAAGAGAGCCATAGAGGAGAGGTGAAACCCGTGTTGTTTCTGGAAAAAAATCATCCCAAGTATATTGGCCTGATCGCTTTGATCGGGCTTAGCGCTGTTTCTGTAGCACAGCAAAGTGCAGAGAAGGATATTCTCGACGCAGCTATGAGCATGCCTCCGGTTGATTGTGTGGTGAGCCCGCATAAGGTTATCGACCTGGCCAGCGCCGTTCCCGGCGTCATTGAAATTCTCAAAGCAGAGCGAAGTGACTTTGTCGAAAAAGACCAGGTGGTCGCGATGTTGGCCTCAAAGGTTGAGCAAGCCTCGGTAGCGCTTGCACAACAGCGTGCGGAGATCGAAGCAGAAGTCTATCTCGAGCAGATCAACCTCGACTTTGCACAACGCCAGCAAAAGCGCATCGACATGCTGTACGACACCGACGCAGTTTCATACCAGAACAAGGACGATGCGGACAGAGAAGTCGAATTATCTACGTGGAAACTGCAGCAGGCACGTGACTTGTTGAACGTGCGCAAGCTGGAGCTGAATCGCGCCTATCAGCAGCTGGAGCAGAAAACAGTGCGCTCGCCGATATCGGGTTTCGTGGTGCAAACGTTTAAGTCCGAAGGCGAGTACGTAGAAGACCAGCCGGTGCTGCGCATCGCCAAGCTTGACCCGCTTAACGTTGACGCGATTGTGCCGATGGATATGTTCGGCAAAATCGAAGTGGGTATGACAGCGAAAATTCGTCTCGAAAC
>JBATGO010000309.1:0-7148 GCA_049665845.1 Pseudomonadales bacterium
AGCCTGGATAAATCAGGGCGCACCGCCTAACCCCATTCTCTGTTTCAGCGACGTCAGCCAGCTTTTCCTGCCCGGCTTTTCAGTGTCTGCAGTGACTATCGTATTTTCCTCACCTGCCAGATAGTTGGCGGCGATTTGCCCCAGCGAAGAGGTAATCACATCGAAGACGGGCACGTCTACACCGCGTTGTTCACGGATTCTGGAGCAGAGCTGGGCTGCCAGCAGCGAGTGTCCACCGATATCGAAAAAATTATCTTCAGGATAGATGGGCGAATCATCTTCAAGGAACTCCGCCCACAGACCAGCGAGATATCGTTCGCCTTCACTACCGAGCGCAACTTTGACTTTTTTTCCTGCTGCGACGTTCAGGTCTTCGGGTGCCGGCAGGTTTTTCCTGTCGATTTTCCCGTTCGGGGTTCTTGGCAACGCTTTCAGGGTCACAAATAGTTGCGGAATCATGTAGCCGGGTAATGAATCTGCCAGGAAACTTCTCAGCTGCTGCTTTTCAATCGGGTCGCCCGAGCTCAATGTCAAATACGCGACGAGTCGCTGGTCTCCAGGTTTATCCTCCCGCACTGCCGCAACACTCTCACCAATATCGGGGTGTTTCGAAATTGCGGTTTCAATTTCGCCCAGTTCGATCCGAAAGCCGCGCAATTTGACCTGGTTATCGATACGCCCCAGGAATTGCAACTGCCCGTCGCTGTGCCAACGCACAAGGTCGCCGGTGCGGTACAGTTGGGAATTTTCGTTGTTTGAAAACGGATCCTTCACGAAACGCTCGGCGGTCAGTTCCGGCTGGTTGAGGTAGCCGGCTGTTACTCCATCGCCGCCAATATAAAGCTCGCCGGGAACACCAATGGGCTGCGGTTCGAGCCTGTCGTCGAGCACATGGCATTGCGTATTCGCGATGGGTTTTCCAATGTAAAGCGGCTGGTCGGGGTCGATACGATAAGCAGTAGACCATACCGTCGTCTCAGTCGGCCCATACATATTCCATAACGCACCAATTTTGGGTGCCAGCTCTGCGGCGAGGTTGCCGGGCAGGGGTTCGCCGCCGCACAGCGCTACAAACGACTCGCCACCCTGCCAGCCGTTATCGAGCAATAGTCGCCATGTGCCCGGGGTGGCCTGCATTTTGTTGATATTAAATTTTTCGATGAGCCGGGCCAGCGCCATGCCGTCGCTGGTTTCCGTACTGTCGGCAATAACCACGGTGCCGCCTCTTAGAAGGGGAAGCCACAACTCCAGCACCGCGATATCGAAGGACAGGGTGGTTACCGCGAGCAGCCGGTCGTCGCTGCCGAAGCCGGGACTTTCGGCCATGCTGTGCAGAAAGTTCAAAACGCAGCTGTGGGGTACTTTCACGCCCTTTGGATTGCCGGTAGAGCCCGACGTAAAGATCACGTAGGCAATGTCCGAAGGGCCAGGAAGTTGCGCGTTATGCCCGTTAGGCTCTGCGTTTGCTGCGGTGAAATCGTCGATACAAATTCTGCTGCATTCGTATTCGGGGACGATGTTATCCAGACCCCGGTGCGTGACGATATGCCGCGTGTGCGACATTTCCAGCATGTACCTCAGCCGGCTGGCAGGATAATTGGGGTCGAGTGGAACGTAGGCGCCGCCCGCTTTCCAGATGGCGAGCAAGCCAATGATCATGCCGGGTGTGCGATGAAAACAGGCGCCTACCAGGTCGCCCGGCTTAACCCCTGAGGCGACCAGCACATTGGCCAGCTCACTGGAGCGCGATTCAAGCTCTGAATAACTGAGCCGCTGGTTTGATGATTCCAGGCAGGCTTGCGCGCCCTGCCGTTGAGCATGCCCGGCGATCGATTCGAGCAAGGATTCTTTTGTTGGCCAATGCCTTGCGGAATCATTCCATCTCGCAATCTGTTCAAGCTCCGCAGGACTGGCGGCGCTTATTTGCTCCAGCTGCCGTGCAGGGTTTTCGACGGCATTTTGGAGCATCAGGTCAAAACCGTCGAGCCATCGCGAAATGGTATCTTTCCTGAACAAGGACGTGTTGTACGTGCATTGCAGCTTGAGGCCGGTCTGCCCCGGGATAACACTCATGAACAGGTCGAAATTTTCATAAGCCTTGGGCACTGGCAGGGTTTTGGTTTGTGTTCCTGCAAAAACCGGTGGCGCGCTTTCGCTGTCGAGGTTAAAGAGTACTGAAATAAGTGTATTGCGCGACAGGTCGCGGCGGAATCCCAGTTCCTCGACGATCTCGCCAAAGGTGCAGTTTGTATGTTCGAGACATTCGAAAATATGGTCGCTGGCACCTTGCACGTAGTCGAGATAGCTTTTGTCGGTCTGTATGCTGGCCCTTATCGGAGCGACGCTGAGATAGTAGCCGACCAGGTTGTAATCGCTGCGGTCGATATTGTTGACCGGTACGCCAATAATAACGTCCTGTTGAGGGCAGAGCTTTGACAGGTATACCTGGAATGAGGCCAGCAGCAGGGAAAAAAGCGTTACGCCGTTTTCGCGTGAAAACTTTTGCAGCTTGTTCTGGGTGTCGGCATCCAGCGTATGACTGATCACATTCGCCGAGTATTGTTTTATATTCGGCCTGGGGAAATCGGCGGGCAGTTCGGTTGATGCCGGACAGTCTGCCAGTTCATCGTGCCAGTACTGGTGGTCTTCTGCAGAATACTCCAGTTGGCGAATTGCTTCGGCAGTAGGAATGGTACCGGGAAGGCTATGCGCTTTGCCCTCTACGCCGGCAGAATAAATTTCGGCAAGTTCGCGCAGTATAATGCCCAGCGAAATACCATCGGCGATTATGTGATGCACGGTGATCAGCAGATACGAGTGTTGTTCGTCAATCTCCAACAGGCGTGCGCGGATCAGCGGCGCTTTATTCAGCTGGAACGGCGTTTGCGTTTCCCTGAGCCGTTCGACCTCAATTTTTTGTTCGGCGTCGCCTTCAAGTCGCTCATAGTTAATCCGGAAGGCATCGGCTTTTTCTACATGTAGTTTCGTGCCGTCATTGGAAAAACGGCTGCGCAGCGAGTCATGCCGGACGAGTACTTCGTGAAAAGCCTGTTCGAGCAGTTTTTTGTCGACAGCGCCCTTCAATTCAATGCCGGTTGACAGGTTATAGGAGCAGCTTACCTCTTCGCTGAACTGGCAGGTTGCCCAGATCTCGCGTTGCCCGCTGGTTGCAGGGTAGTGCGACCTCGCCCGTTCATTGGCTTCGGCGAGCTCGGCCTCGCGCAGTAATTTCAGCAGGGCCATCTGCTCGTTGAGCAGTTTCAGCTGGTTCGCAATGATCCGCACGCTGGAGTTCTGTGAGCCGGAAAGCTGGCTGAGCTGGCGGGTAATTTCTGCAGCGCTCAGTGCTGGCACGGCAGGCCGGTTGCCCGCTGCTGGCGATGCTGCAAAATTGTTAGCGTCGGGCGCGGTTGCTTCTGCGGGCAGCAATTTGTCGAAATAATCGGTCGGCAGTTCTGCAAGAATGTAGTTGCCGAGAAGCTCCGGCCGGTTTGCTTCGTTGAGCAATGTTTTCAGTGAAACCCTGAGTCCAAAAGCTTTTTTGAGCTTTACACCGACCTGGCTAAGCAGCAGTGAATCGAAGCCCGCATCGACGAACCCGCCACTGGCGGGGAAATCGTCGATACTGATGCCGGCGATATCCTCGAAAATGGTTTTGAGCGTCTCTTTTACGTGCGCTTCAGGTGAGAGCGGCGGGGTATTTTGTGCAGCACCGGGGATGCCGCTCCCTGCAGCAACAGGCACAGCCGCGGCGCTATCAATGACCGCTATGCCAGCGCTGGTGAAACTCTCGATAACCGCAGGCTCTGCAGTTGCCGAGATACGCTCGGCGAGCGCTTGCAATGTGCCATATGCGCCCATCAGGTCGCGCAGCGTGAATCGTGCGCCCACAGACTTTTTGAGCTTAAGTCCCAGCTTACTCAGCAGCAGCGAATCAAGACCCAGGTCGACAAACCTGGCCTGCGGATCGAGGTCAGATTCGGGAATACCGGTCAGTTCGGTAATCAGGCTCGCCACCGCACTTTCGACCGAAACAGGGGCGCTGCTCGCAGATGCTGCAACGGCTTCCCGGGGGTGCAGTGCAACTACGTTAGAGGCAGTTTGCGGCTGTGCGCCCGTAGACGCAACGCGAGCCGGGTCTATCCAGTGTCGTTCGGCCTTGAAGGAATAAGTTGGCAACGGAACCTTGTGCCAGTTGTCCACCTTGTAATACCCATCCAGCGGCAGCGTGTAACCTTCGCTCCATAATGTGCCCAGCGATTCGAGCAGGTACAGGTTGTCGTTGACTTCATTGCTGACATGCCGGAGTGTTGATGTGCAGCTGTATTCGCTTTCTATATCTTCCAGCGTCATGCGCGCCAGCGCGCCCAGGTTGTTACCCGGGCCGACTTCGAGAAAGTAGCGCGTGCCATGCTCGCTCAGGCGTTGAATACCCTGCGAAAACCTGACTGTGCTGCGCAGCTGGTCTCTCCAGTAACGCGCCGAGGTTGCCGATTCGGCATCGTGAAAATCACCGCTTACATTGGAAATTATCGGGATGCGGGGAGGCGATAGTGATACTTTCGCAAGCTCTGCCTCAAACGCATCCAGTTCAGGGTCGAGCAGTCTTGAATGTGCTGCCGTTGCAATGCGAACCAGCTGGTGATCGATATCCTGCTTTTCCAGTAACCCGGCAAAAGCCTGTATTTCCGGTTCAGGCCCTGAAACAACACACATTTCCGGTGCATTGATAACGGCGAGATCCAGCGAGTCAGGGATCAGCCCGCGAAGCGCCTGTTCCGGCAGGGTAACGCTGAGCATTACCCCGTTTTTCGCATTCTCCAGCGCCTTGCCGCGAATGTAGATGAGTTTTACCGTGTCCTCGAAGGACATTACGCCAGACACGCAGGCTGCGGTCATTTCGCCCATGCTGTGCCCGATCACCGCGTCTGGCCGGATTCCCCAGTCGCCTAATAATTCAGTCAGCGCATACTCGGTAAGGAATATCAGCGGCAACTGGACCGAGGGCAGGTTCAGGGTCGGCAGGTCTTCCTGCTCCAGCCAGAGCTGCCGGTAATCCAGGCCCGCCAGCGCATGCAGGATGTCCAGCCCCTTGTCCATGCATTGGGCAAAGATTTTCTCGCGCGCATAGAGGTCCTGGGCCATCCGGAAATACTGCGCGCCACCGCCCGGATACATAAATACGATGCCGGCAGACGTATTCTCTTGCGTTGCCGTATTCATGCTGCCAGTCGTGCCGGCTTTTTCGCGCAGAATGTTTATCGCTTCACTGCGCGAGTGGCAAGCCACTGCCTTTCGAAATGCGCAGGCTTTCCTGCCTTTGTCCAGCGTCAGCGCGACATCGGTCAGCGCATAATCGGTTTGCGCCAGCCTGTCTGCCAGCTTGCGCATGGAATTGGCCAGACCTTCTTCGGTATCTGCAGAGAGCTTGAGAAGGTGCAGTTCCCGCATATCTTTCGAGCTACGGCTTGCCGGCGGCGAAGCAAGAATGGAGTGAAAATTCGTTCCGCCAAGACCGAAAGAACTTACGCCGAAATATAATGCTTCATTTGAGTCCAGCGCAGTTTTTTTGTCGCAGATATAAAACGGGCTGTTTGCAATATCGAGCTGCGGGTTGGGCGCGGAAAAGTTGATCGTCGCAGGCAAAACTTTTTTCTGTAGCGCCAGCGCCGATTTAATAATGCCGGCAAGACCGGCAGCCGCATCGAGATGGCCAATATTCGATTTGACCGAGCCGATACCGCAGTAGCCGGTTTTCGATGTCGATGCCCGGAACGCGTTGGTGAGCGCCGCAAACTCGATTGGGTCGCCAACCGGTGTGCCCGTACCGTGCGCTTCCACGTAACTTATCTGGCTGCTGTCGAGTTCTGCCAGTTCCAGCGCCTCCTTGATAACCTTTTCCTGGCCACGCACGCTGGGTGCGGTAAAGCCGATCTTGTCGCTGCCGTCATTGTTGAGCGCGGTGCTCTTGATAACCGCGTAAATGTGATCATTGTCGGCCAGCGCATCGGTAGCGCGCTTGAGTACCACTACTGCCGCACCGCTGCTCCTGACCATGCCGGAAGCTTGCGCATCGAATGGCCGGCAGTGCCCGTCTGAAGATAGCGGGCCTTCCTCGAAATAGGTATAGCCTTCGCCAGTGGGCACCAGCACGCGGGCGCCGGCGGCCAGTGCAATTTCCGATTCGCCGCTGATCAGGCTCTGGCAGGCCAGGTGTACCGCCGTGCCCGATGTCGAGCAGGCGGACTGTACGTTGATCGCAGGGCCTTTCAGGTTCAGCTTATAGGCGATGCGCGTCGCGGCGTAGTCCTTCTCGACCGCAAGCATGCCGGGCATGTCGGATGTTGCTTCGAGCAGATCGGGGTGTGAGACGATGTTCCTGGAAAAATAGGCGTTTTTTCCAACGCCCGCGAACACCGATGTAATGTGATCGAGACGCGTTGGGTCGTAGCCAGCATCTTCCAGTGCGGCCCAGCTGCATTCGAGCAGATGGCGTTGCTGGGGATCCATGAGTTTCGCTTCGCCCGGCAGGTAGCCAAAAAAGGCGGCATCAAAACATTCGACACCATCGAATTCGCCGACGACTGCTACGTAGTTTTCGTCTGCGTTGCTGGCGTTCGGTTTTTCGATCTTGCGCAGCAATTCCTCACCGTTTAAAACGTGCTCCCAGAGGCTGTGCGGGTCATCCGAACCCGGGAATCGCCCGGCGATGCCGATAATCGCTATATCGGTTTCCTTAAACATATTTTCTCCAGTAATCCTTCATTGCTATCGCTGTCGCCTTTTTCTCAATGATGCCATCGCGGCAGAACGGGAGGGAGTCGTTGCTGCCTGCGGTAAATCGGCGGATCCTGAATCTGGCGCATTTTGCATATCGGTGGCTAGCCGCTGCGTGATCCTGCCAAGCCGGAATTGACCGGCGTGTTGCTTTCTCTGCTGCGCAAGTGCGGGGTTGATCGCCTGCTGTTTTAGCAGGGTTGGGTCCGTCATCGAACGCGATTCCGGATAGATGCCGTCGACCATTTTCTTGTCAATACCTTCGTAGGGATTGAGCATGGCCGGGTTGAACTCAATTGCAAACTTGTTACACAGTGAGCGCAACACATTTTCCGGCTCATCGACCAGCGCTTCATAGCTGATTCTTTGCT
>JBATGO010000310.1:0-5864 GCA_049665845.1 Pseudomonadales bacterium
CATGTACCTGCCCTGGCGGGTCACCTACCCCGGCCAGCGCCGCACTGCCGGTCTCGCCTTCATGCCCTGCCATGGACTCTCCGGCCTGCTCGCCCGCCTGGCGCTCGCTGTATTCTCCGCTGTTAACATCGACATCGACGAGGTCCATGCCCTGGTTTGCGAACAGGTCCCGCAAGCGCGGCAACTGCGCTTCCAAAGCCTCGCGCGCAACCGTGCTGTGCACAGATATAACCACCCTTGCCGACTGCTCAGCCGTGTCGATACGCACCTGCATCGGGCCGAGTTCGGGTGGATTGAGCTGTATCTCGGCAGAATTAATGCCCTGGCCCGTAAGCCAGCCAATACGCTGTGCGAGTTGTTGGCCCCATTGGCTATGCAACAGCGGCAACGCAATATCAGTGTTGAACGTAGCAGCCATGGGCGCCGGTGCGAGCGGCTGTGTAGCGGCAGCTAACGGTAAAAATGACGCCTGGTTAGCGGTTAGCGGCGCACCCGTAGCATCCAGTAAGGCGCTCGCCGCTGCAGCAAATCCCGGCCTCGACAGGTTACCTCCAGGCTGTCCTGGCGCCAGCAGGGCGTTGGGTAATAGCCCTGGCTGCGACACGGCCTGGCCTGGGGCAACTGTTGTGGCTGTGGGCGATGCAAGTGTGCCCGATACGGCTGCGCTTTGCGCCAATGGCAGCGAAGCTGCGCTGCGCTGCGCTTGCCGGACAAATTCCTGGAGGCTGGTCACCGCACTGGCCACGCTTGCAGAGGAAGCCGGTCTCGAGGCATCCGCTGCGCTACCCGTTACCAGCGCTGCGCTCGCTATCGCTGCCTGCTTCTGAAACCGTGTCGCCCCTACTAATGACCCGTCGGTGAGCGACGTATCATCGGCAACGCCCGCCAGCGGCACTGTCGATGCATCCGCTTTTATCGCAGCACCGGGCGCCTGAGCCAGCCGCCCTGCGGCAGGGCCAAAACCTGAACCGGCGCCAAATTCGCCTTTCTTCAATCCATCGTTTACTTCATCAAGCAAAGCGCGCAGCGCTTGTACCAAACCGGGCTGAGCCGCAAGGAGTTTGCGCTCGCCATCGCCCACAAGTGCGGGCGACAAACCGGTGACCGCAGCGCTATTGGCGCCCTGTCCGCCCGGTGTACGATCGCTTGCCGTTGCGGGTGCCGCACTGCCAGTAGCCAGGGGCACGGCGAGGCCGTCAGGCGAAGGGGAAGGCAGCACTTGCGCCACCACTTCTCGCAGCGCTGCGCGTAAATTGGCCATAGCCTCGAGCGAACCGAATGCCTGCAGCGCCGCTTCCTCACCCGACAAGGCATCCAGCATCTGCGCGATCTGTTCCAGCGGCGGCAATTCGCTGCCCGCCTGCGGAAACTCGATGCCGCTTGCTGCAAATGCGTCGACGAGGTTGTCGACTGCCAGTTCCAGGCGGCCAAGTAGGTGCGGAGACAGCTTCAACGCCTCGCTCGAAGTGGTCAAGGCGCCTGCCTGTGGTTGCGGAGCGCCAAAACCGGCTGCAGAAGTTCTATTAATCAATATGTTACTGAATATTTCTGATGCAGAATCTGAGTCAACCCCAGCACCGCGGGAGACCGCATCGAGCAGCTTCGAATGACCGCCCTGCCCGCCAAAAGTCAATCCGAGTAAGTTTTGTAACATGCTGGGTCCCCGCCGCTGTCTGCTTGCCTTGCACTCTGCGACAAGTAATGCGAAGAGGATGCCAACTTCGACCCAGAGGGACGGATTATCGGGCCGGGTATAAAACGGGCGGCAAAGAAGGCGACCGGGATTTAGCTTGCCCAGTCGTCGATTGCACTGACTGCAGACCGGACACTGTCGCGCAGTTCTTCAAGCAGGTCGTCTTTACCGCTCTGGACAAGCAGGGCAGCACCGCGCTCGACACGGCCGCAGCATTCGGCCAGTGCCTTGCAATGCAGGCTGAGGGCAGAGCCCTTCAAGGTATGCGCCACGGCACTGATGCGACGCGCGTCGCGCCGGGCAATCGCCAACTCGAGCCGCACCAGGCCCGAGGCCATCTGTTCATTAAAATCGCGCACCAGCCCGGCAAACTCCAGGCCCAGTACCGACTTCAGCGCGTCCAGCGCCTCGTAATTTACTGTTGCATTGGCTGCATCCGCTTCGACCATGATCTTTCCATAAACAAAATCGCAGTTATAGGCGTTTGATCATATCACTGGCGAGCGGCTTGCGCATGTATGGCCAGCATGCCCGGGCGCAGGCCTGCGCGGTCGCTGCGCGCCTGCAATGCAGGCCGGGCGGGTGGAGAGAACTCGGGGATTATGCGCGATGTATTGAAATGCGCCATATTGAAAGCGGCACATTGAACGCGCCAGCGCGACGGTCTTTGCCTACAGGGATGCCTAGCAGCTGTATTCAACACGGACGCGATTGCCGGCACCGAGGTATTCAACCTTGCGGCAAATCGTACGCAGCAATGCGATACCACGACCATGCAATGCTGCTTGCTCATCACTTACATCGTGCTGCCTGCTGTAATCAAAGCCCGGCCCGCTGTCGATAACTTCAACCGTGAGCTCGCCTTTGTCACTGCTGGCACGGTAGTCCAGTTCAAAGCGGACACTGCCCGATCCAAGCTCCTGCAGACGGCGTTGGCGCATATCGTAGTATTTCGCGAAACCCTGCTCCTGCTGCTTGATCGACGACGAAAGCTGCAACAGTCCATGATCGAGCGCATTGTTGTAAAGCTCGCTGATAATGGAAAAAAGCTGGCCGGAGTACTGCCGCAGGCTGGGCTCCTCGAGCAGGCTGTGCAGCACCAGCGGCACCGGATCCTGGTGACGCAGGGATTCGGCGCGGAATTCGTATTGCATACTCCACGACACCGGCTGCTGAACTTTGTGCTGGGTGTTTTTGACGTACATCGATTCGAATTGCTCGGCGGTAACCATGCCGATTTCAACCAGCGATATGTCGTCGGCACGATAATGTTCACCAATAAATTCCAGCACATCCTGCTTTATGGATTCGAATCCGGCTGCAGTTTCCAGATCTTCCCTGTGATCCAGTGAAGCGGCAGCCGCGAGTGCCTTTTGCAAACGCATTTCGCCGTACTGTTCGCCATCGCTGTTTTCGGTTTCCAGCAAACCATCCGAGAGCAGGTATATTTTATCGCCCTGCGACAGGTGATAGCGCTTGCTTTCTATTTCAAAGGCGTCCGAGCCGAGAATACCCAGTGCCAGCGCCGAAGAGCGAATCTCCTCAAGCTTGCCGTCTTCGCGCAGTACGTAACAGTCAGGCAGACCGGCGTTCCAGATTTCGGCGACTCCGTTACTGAAATTAATCTGTGCAACGCAGGCGCAGCAAAAAACACCTGTTGGCAACAGTGCATGCAGCTTGCTGTTGAGTTCGTTAATGATGTCGAACATGGCGAAACCCTTGCTCGCCATGCCGTAAAACGTTGACGCGAGCGGGATCGTCCCGATCGCAGCGCCGAGGCCGTGCCCGGTAAAGTCTCCCATCAGCACCAGCAGCGATCCGCTCGGTGTCGGCGTTGCCAGCAGGATATCGCCGTTGAAAACCGCGATCGGAGACAGCCAGTGCCGCACATTGGCAAGATCCGCCGAATCATGTGCGACCTTGTTAAACACTTCCTTGGCCATTTGCTGCTCGCGCAGGATATGCTGGTGGTTGTTACTGATTTCGCGATGCTGCTGCGACATGATCGCGTGCATGCTGCCAACTTTTAACTGCGCCTGCAGTTTTGACTTAATCAGCGTTGGATCGCATGGCAGCATAATGTAATCGCTTGCCCCGCTTTCCATCGCACTGGCAATATTCGCGCTGTCCTGCGCTTCGCCAATTACAACAATGGGTATGTAGCACTCCTGCAACTGTGCGCGAAAGCCGGCGACTGTTTCAACGATATTGCCCAGGGCGGCGACACTGACAAGCAGCAGGTTAGGCAATTGATCGGGTAATACCTGCAAATTGCGCGCGAAGCTCACTGAACTCTCGCAGTGCGTTAACTCAACCTGCGTGTGCAAGGCGTTACGACGCGCCACACTGGAGATATCACATTTCGCATCGACGAGCATCGCCAGCGCCTGCTCCAGCCCGCCTTTTACATGAGCAGGGTCCAGCAGCGATACAAGCCGGAGGTTTTTCAGGGGGAGCGGTTCGATTACAGACATGACAGTACCTGGCTGTATAGCCATCAGGAGGCAACTGGAATATTTTGTTCAGGTACGCAGCTCATAAGTATGCAACAGTGAGCCCGCGTGAGAGGCGAAAGGTTTCGCCGAGGGCGCTTTACTGGATAGTAAAAAGACGCCCGAAGTTCGAGATGACCAGAATCTTGCGAACATCATCGTTGCAATTGATCAGGCGAATACTTGCACTGTCGCCACCGGCGTGATCGCGAAGCAACAACAGCATTCCGAGTGCAGAACTGTCCAGGTAAGTCGTCTGCGCCATATCGACCGCGTAACTTTCAGGGCTGGCTTGCAGGTCTTCATAGGCACTGCGAAAATCCTGGTGCGCGCTGAAATCAAAGCGCCCCTGGACTTGTATCACCAACTCGTTAGCCGAATCGGAAAGTTTCGCTGAAATACTCATGTTTACTGGCTCCGGCCTGATTGGCGGGGTATTTTTTTCTCCGCCTTGTGTTTCACTGTACTGCGCGTTAGTTATCATCGCCGCAATCGGCGAGCCTGGAAACTGGCTCAACATCATCAGTCTAGTAGAGAAATATTTAACTGCCATAGGTGGCGCAAAGACTCACCGAACCGGTTTCGCAAAACGCTTGAGTGAAAAACGAGCGCAGCCGATTGGCTGCGGACTAAAGGTGTGCAATGCAGGCAGCGAAAGCGGCTGGTTTATTCGGCGTCCGGTTCCCGCATGCTGCTGTGAGCAGATCCTGACTGCCAAACTTCGATCGCCTCGAGGTCTTCCCTGTGCGCCAGCTCACGTTCTTCGTTTACGCGACAGCGCTCGACCAGTGACCGCAATGCATCCAGCCGGGCTGCTTCGCGCCGCCACTTGCTGCGCTCTGCCTCGAGCACCTGCAGAGTTTGTGCTTCGTGCTGTAGCTGCCGCTCGATAGACCTGGCGAGCTGAGTCACGAACTGTGAACTGTTTCTCAGCGCAGCAAGCTGCCAGCCAGCGTTGGTGCCAGCGGCGGCCTTCCGATCGCTGTTTGCGAGGTAATCATCCCTGTATCCTTCCAGCTGCAACCGCAACGCGTGCTGGCGCTGGTATTGCCCGGTAGCGCCGATCATCGTCGCCCTGCAACGCTGCTCGCGCAAGTGTTGCACCCGTGCAACACTTGCCATACGTGTCGAACGCCTTGCTGCCATTATCGTTTACCTGTATCCGGGATGATGTAAAGCATGCGACCGCGAGCTAGCTGTCCAATACAGACTGCGGCGTCGCCGCTGGCAATGGCGTAACATTACTGCCTGTTGCCTGGCGCTGCGGCAAGGCGGCGAGCTGCGCAGGCGATCGCTCATTATCGACCGTCACTGAGGCTTTGCCTTCTGTGCCAGTTTGCTCGCTAACCACGCGCTCGAGTGCAGCCAGGCTTTCGTCGCTGTCGACAGCGTCATCGAGACGTTGCTGCAGGAATTCGCGAATCGCCGGCTGCTTGTCGATCGCCTCATCGGTAAGCGGATCAATACCGCGCGTATAAGCGCCGACATTAATCAGGTCCTCGCTGTCGCTATAGCGCGCGACGAGCTGGTTCAGGCGTGCGCTCATGTCCCACTGCACCCCGCTGACAATTTGCTGCATTGATCGACTCACCGATGCACGCAGGTCTACCGCAGGATAAATACCCTGCGCAGCGAGTGAGCGGGAAAGGATGACATGCCCGTCGAGAATCGCGCGTGCA
>JBATGO010000311.1:0-3278 GCA_049665845.1 Pseudomonadales bacterium
GCGTTCAGGCGCGCCTGTGCTTCTGCTTCGGCATTCGCAGCGACCTCGGCAATGGCGCGGGCTTCTGCCGAGGCAACCTCGCGCGCACGCAACTCTACAGCGGCTTTAGCCTGCGCTGCCGCTGCCGCCTGCGCACGAGCTTCAGCTTCGGCGCGAGCGCGTGTTTCGGCCTCTGCCCTGGCGCGCGCTTCAGCCTCCGCACGCGCCCTGGCCTGCGCTTCGGCACGGGCACGGGCTTCAGCCGCCGCCCTGGCAGCCGCTGCAGCTTCCGCGCGTTCGCGCGAGGCTTGCTGTGCTTTCGCCAGTTCTGCCGCTTCGCGGCTCGCTGCGTCTGCGCGCAGGTAAGCTGCTTCGCTGACCACGTCGCCTACCTGTTCAATGCTTGCCGGTGTACTTGATTCAGGCGCATCGCTCGCAACCGCAGCGCCGGATCGTTGTGCAGAACTGCTCGAAGTTACCGCGGGCGGCGAGACTCGCGTGACCTGCGCAGCGGCTTGCGGCATTGAGAGCTCAGGTATTTCGCGGACAATGGTGCCGCGCTGTTGTACTGGCGGGGCTGGCTGGTTGCGCGCGGCTTGCGCTGCGGGCACAGGCGCAGATGCGGAGGCGCTGCTCAACGGCATGTCGAGCAATACAGTGAACTGGCGAGAAATAAAACCGCTCGGCCAGCGCAGCGAAATGACGAAATCGATAAAAGGTTCGAACACCACATCCCGGCTGACAATGCGCAGGTAGATACCTTCGCGCTCGTCCTCGATAACATCGAAAATCAGGCCGGTGTGAAAGTATTCCCAGTCGACGCCCATGCGCTGGTAGACCGAGCGCGGCGCGAGGCTTACGAGTATCTGCCCGGCGGCAATTTGGCGGGTATCGCTGATTGGTACGATCGCGTAAAAACGCTCGCCCACAGCACTCTTAACGGTAATGTCACCGACTCGCAAGGCAGCGGCAAACGGGCTGTACAGCAACGCTGCAAGCCAGAGGCCCAGCGACAATTTAAGCAGCAGACCAGCCCGCTTGCGCGGCATTGCTACCGGCATTCCTTTTACGCGTTTCGCTTGCATGTGCCCCCTGGGAAGCGAAGAACTGGTCGTGCAGCAACGCCGACAAGGCAACGCTGGCTGCAACGAGCAACAAGGCAGGCAAAGTATAACGGCCAGAATACTTTACGCTGCGCAAGTATTACACACATCGGGCATGAGCGAGCCTAAAACTAAGCCCAACTATTAACCAATCAACAGGCGCCGCTTACAGTTTTTCCGTCAGCGCAAGCGCAGCAGCGTAGGCGGTGGTTTTCCCGTTACACACATCCTGTTCAAGCTGCTCGCGCAACGTGGCAAGCTTGCTGTCCTCACGCACGCGGCGCTCCAGTATTTCATGCACCAGCTTGCGCATCCAGGCGAGATTTTGCGCGCTGCGGTTTTTTTCCAGCTGACCTGTTTTTACCATACGCTGCATGAAATCGGCGACCAATGCCCAGATCGAATCGATACCCTGCTGCTGCAGCGCCGAACAGGTGGTTACCACCGGCGTCCACAGCGGGTCCTTGCGCAACAGCTGCAATGCGTTGTGATAATGCTGCCGGCTTTGCTGCGCAAGTGTCACGCTGTCGCCGTCGGCCTTGTTGATCACCAGCGCATGCACCAGTTCGACGATACCTTTCTTGATTCCCTGCAGGTCATCGCCGGCATTGGGCATCATCAGGAGCAAAAAGAAATCGACCATCGAAGCCACGTCGTATTCCGACTGCCCGACACCGACAGTTTCAACCAGCACAACCTGGTAGCCCGCAGCTTCGCAAAGCAGGATTGTTTCGCGGGTTTTTTGCGCGACACCGCCGAGTGCGCCGGACGCCGGCGAGGGCCTGATAAAAGCACCGGGATGGCGCGACAGCGATTCCATGCGGGTTTTGTCGCCCAGAATGCTGCCGCCCGCTACCGGTGAGGAAGGATCGACCGCCAGCACAGCAACGCGTTTGCCCTGCTCTGCCAGGTAAAGCCCCAGCGCTTCGATAAAAGTCGACTTGCCTACGCCCGGCACACCGCTGATACCGACGCGGGTGGCACCTCCGGTTTTGGGCAACAGCTTTTCAAGCAAGGTTTGCGCCGCAACGCGGTCCTGCGCACGCGATGACTCGACCAGCGTGATGGCTTGCGCCAGTGCGCGCCGTTCGCCGGCGATCACGCCCTCGCCGAGTGCCTGACTATCTGTGTCTGTGCCTGGCATTCGCGCTTAGGCCGATCGCTAGCGCGTGCTGCGCGCTGCGCGAATGTGCTGCATGACATCCTGCGCCGCGTTCGGAATTTGCGTGCCGGGACCGTAAATGCCGACCACGCCCGCCTGCTGCAGGAAGTCGTAATCCTGCTTGGGAATAACGCCGCCGGCAAACACCACGATATCGCTGGCGCCCGCCTGTTTCAGCGCGTCGATTAACAGCGGTATCAGGGTTTTGTGCCCTGCTGCCAGCGACGAAACACCGACCGCGTGTACGTCGTTTTCGATGGCTTGTCGCGCGACTTCCTCGGGCGTGGCAAACATTGGAGACAGGTCGACGTCAAAACCTACATCGGCAAAGGCCGTTGCGACGACCTTGGCGCCGCGATCGTGACCGTCCTGCCCCATCTTGCCGATCAGGATGCGCGGTCGGCGGCCAAACTCCTGCGCAAATTTTTCTATGTCTGCACTGATATCCATCCACTGTTGGTCCTCGCTGTAGGCCGCACCATACACGCCGGACACGGTTTGTGCACTGGCCTTGAAACGGCCGTAGCTTTTTTCCAGCGCATCGGAAATTTCACCGACGCTGGCACGGGCGCGAATCGCCTCGACAGACAGCGCCAGCAAATTGCCCTCGCCGCTTGCGGCTGCCTGCTGCAGCGCCTGTAACGCCGATTGTACCTTTGCACCGTCGCGCGAAGCGCGAATTTTTTCCAGTCGCGTGATTTGCGAATCGCGCACAGCAACGTTGTCGATTTCGAGAATATCGACCTCGGCTTCTTCATCGAGCTGGTATTTATTGACGCCGACAATCACATCTTCACCGCGGTCGATGCGGGCCTGTTTTTTCGCCGCCGATTCCTCGATGCGCAACTTCGGCAGACCACTCTCGACCGCTTTCGCCATACCGCCGCGCTGCTCGACTTCCTCGATCAGTTCCCAGGCGCGATCGCCCAGCTGCTGGGTAAGGCTTTCCATAAAATAGGAGCCACCCCAGGGATCAATGACCTTGGTGATACCGGTCTCTTCCTGGATAACCAGTTGCGTATTGCGCGCGATGC
>JBATGO010000312.1:0-7113 GCA_049665845.1 Pseudomonadales bacterium
ACAATACGGTGAGCAACAATAAAATCACGACTGCGCGATTGAGCAGCGCTCCTGAATTTTCGCCAAAACCCGAATCGATCAGCAGCTTGATGCCATGCCCCAGGGATAGCGCCAGCGCCGAGGTAAACACCAGCGCCACCATGGCAGCAACCCAGCGCAATTTATAGCGGCCCAGATAACCCAGCAAATGGCGCAACGGCGCCAGTTTGGGCGGCAGTGGTGAGAACGAGTTCACGGTTTGGATGTGCCCTGTTTAATGCCGCCGCAGATCGGGCGGTGCGGCGATTTTTTGCTCATATTACAACAGCTTCCATCATCTACACTGATTAATTAGCGGTACTCACCAAAACTTATTTTGGCAACGCGCCCGGGCGCTACGCGGACCCTTCAAGATCATGGCCAAACATCTTACCGTTTCGGAATTCATGTCGCGCAATATTACGCATGTAAACTGCAACGAGAAACTGCTCCCTATCGCCAAAACCATGCGCACCAAAAATATATCCTGCGTTATGGTCATGGACAGCGAAGAAGATACCGCGCAGGAAGAACTCGCCACACGCTTCCCTCTCGGCATTATCACCGAGCGCAATATCGTCCACTTTATCGCAGATCATGCTGGCCAGGGTCTCGATCATGTTACCGCACGCGCAGTGGCGCCGCCGACGCTGGTTTCAATCAAAGCTAACGCGTCGCTTTTCGAAGCCATGGTGCTTTGCCGTAGCCAGCGGGTAAAACACCTTGCCGTGCTGGATGACGATGAGCACCTTGCGGGCGTGATTACCTATTCGGACCTGGTGGATGCCAACTACAACCAGATCGAACTGCAGGCGGCATTGCTGGGCGGCGCTAACGACGAAAGCAACCTCAATGCACAACTCTTGGAACTGAGCCTGACCGACCCGATGCTGCTGATAGGCAACCGGCGCTCCATGGAAATCGACCTCAAGCAAACCCACGAACTGGCGGTGCGCTACAACCGGCCTTACAGTATTGCGCTGATAGATATTGATCATTTCAAACCCTATAACGACAACTACGGGCACCAGGCCGGCGACGAAGCACTGAAAGCGGTTACCAACACGCTGAAGAATACGATTCGGGGCAGCGACCGCCTGTATCGCTACGGCGGCGAGGAATTCTTGCTTCTGATGCCGGAAACCAACGAGGAAGCGGCGCGCAACGCGGCACAGCGCCTGCTTGCACGGGTGGTCAACGTCAACATCAAACACGAACACTCGCCGTTTGGACATGTGACGATCAGCATAGGGACTTCCACTTTCGATCCCGAGGTCGAGTTGAACGCCATCAACCAGCGCGAGCTTTATATCAAGGAAGCCGAGAAGTTCTGCAAGCAAGGCATTGCCAAAGCAGACAAAGCGCTTTATGCGGCAAAGGAAGACGGCAGGAATCGTGCCGTGGCAGCCTAGCACCGCAAGCAAACGGGCAGTTTTTGCGAAGACTGTATCGATTATTTGTATCAAGCGCGGGCAAAACCCGGCAAACAACCCTACAACAATTTAAAGTCCAGTGCTTCGTTTACTGTATCCTTTACGGCCTTGAGCGCCGCGTTGATCGCGCGCTCTGCCGCGATAATTCCCAGCCCCTTCAACGTCAATAAAACAATTTGTGCCGTGTTTTTCTTCATTTTTATCAGCGCCCTTGCCTGCCGCTGGCTGATCCTGCCCTCAAGCCGCAAGCGTTCGATTAACGCGATTCCTTCGGCAATACCCTTCAGCTCGGTTTCGGCGTGATCCTTGACGATCGGCCATTCATCCTTGAGCTCTTGCCGCGCTGCCTTGAGCATTTGCCTGAGCAATTTTTTGACATTAATCGCCATGCCTGTACTCCCTGTTCGTCTTCGTATCTTTTGGCTCTACACTATTGATTCTCGCCGCGACGCTTGGCCAACTCGAGCTGCAATATGTTGGCAAGCGCCGTGTTGAAATCATCGCGAACCACTTGCACCACTTCGATAGCGTTAATGCCCTCGCGGTGGACGGACTCCAGCAGCGCCAGGTTTTCGTCCAGTAATTCAACCTGCTTGAGCGTAAGTTCGTTTTTGGGCAGGGCACGAGCCCTGAGCTTCAAGGCGCTGATATCGACCTTTACCTCCCGGTAAAAAGCCGCGTGCTCACCATAGTCCGCCTGCGGCGAGCCAAATTGCACCTCAAGGGCGATAAAAAAGGTTTCCAGCTTGCGCTGCAGTGCAGTTACAGCGCGGTCGGTTTCTGCATCATAGCTGGCAACAAGCTTGATCGTGCAGCCGGCCTGTGCCAACAGCAGCAGCACAAGCGTGGCGACAGTCACGAATTGCTGCCACCGGCAGCGCAAAGGCCTGTTGTTTGAAGTAGCTCGGATTGGGCCGCTCATGCTTGACGCTCTCCCTGTTATCGTCGTTGACTCGCAACGGCTGTAGAGTTTTGCGATCCCCGGCTGCGCAGCCGCTTTACTGTTTAACTTTATGCGAGGGATTAGCTGCAGGCAAGTGCTAACAGCTGCTAACGTGACGGGCGAAAAAATCAGCAATAAACCAGTTCTACCCGGGATGGCGGGCAAGCACTCCGGCATCTATGCATTACACCCGATCCAGGTATCGTTGAAGCTTGGCCTGCGCTTTTCGAGGAAAGCGGTGGCGGCTTCAGCGTGATCTTCAGTGTGATGCGCTATGGCGTGGAAAGCTGCCGACATTTCCAGCAGTGAATCGAACCGCATGTGCTACCCTTCGCGCAACAGGCGCTTGGTCATACGCAGCGCGTGCCGGGGTCGTTCATGGTGACTTTCAGGATGGCACCATCACGCTCTTTATGCAGGAATGAATGCATGATTACAGTACTCCGGAATTTGCAAATCGGGACCGGATGTCTGGCAACGCAAGAATTTGTCGGGCCTTCGCATCCGCTCTAACTTTTTAGCGCGGGCAAATCCCTGAACAAAGCAAGCGCTTCAGGGTTTGCCAGCGCATCAATGTTTTTCACTGCCTGCCCGTGTACGGTATTCCTTACCGCAAGCTCAACGATTTTGCCGCTGATCGTCCTCGGAATATCATTTACAGCAATAATTTTTTCCGGCACGTGCCGTGGTGTCGTGTTACTTCGAATTGTCTGCCTGATTTCCTGTTCCAGCTGTTCGGTCAGCACCACACCATCCTTGAGCACGACAAACAGGATTACGCGCACGTCATCCTGCCATTGCTGGCCAATCACGACGCTGTCGACCACGCTGTCGACCTTCTCTACCTGGCGATAAATTTCAGCAGTACCGATACGCACGCCGCCGGGATTCAATACCGCGTCGCTGCGGCCATGAATGACCACGCCGCCATTGGCAGTAATTTCACCGTAATCGCCGTGCGCCCAGACGTTGTCATAAAGGTCGAAATAAGCGTGGTTAAACTTTTCCCCTTGCGCATCATTCCAGAAACAGATCGGGCAGGAGGGAAAAGCCTTGCTGCAAACCAGTTCACCTTTTTCACCAATCACTGCTTCGCCCACGTCGTTGCGAATTTCTACCGCCATGCCCAGACCCAGGCACTGGATTTCACCCTTGTACACAGGCAGGGTTGGATTACCGAGCACAAAACAGGACATAATATCGGTGCCGCCGCAAATGGAAGAGAGGCAGAGATCGGCTTTTATGTCGCGATACACATAGTCGAAGCTCTCGTGGGACAAAGGCGAGCCAGTCGATAAAATGGTCTTCAGCGAGTCGAGCCTGTGGCTCTCGCGCGGCTTGTGGCCGTCTTTTTCCAGTGCTGCGATAAACCTGGCGCTGGTACCAAAGACGCTGATCTGTTCGCTGTCGATGGCATCAAGCAACAGCGTGCCCTCTTTGGCAAAGGGTGAACCGTCGTATAAAACCACGGTGCAGCCGCGGGCCAGCCCGGACACCAGCCAGTTCCACATCATCCAGCCACAGGTCGTGAAATAAAACAGTACATCCTGCTCGCCAACATCGCTATGCAGGGCATGTTCCTTGGCGTGTTGCAACAGTGTTCCACCAGCGCCGTGCACAATGCACTTCGGCACGCCGGTGGTGCCCGAGGAATACATGATGTAGAGCGGGTGATCGAAAGGCAACTGCTCGAACGAAAGTGGCGGTGTGTTTTCCTTTACCAGTGCCTGCTCGAACAGCACCGTCGAGGCTAACCCTGTGATGTCGGGCTCGCTGTTTACAACGGGCACAATAATCAAGTGCTCTATGCTGTCGATTTTTTCGCGAATCGCAGCTACGCGTGGCAGCGTATCAATCGTCTTGCCGTTATAGAAATAGCCGTCGCAGGCAAACAGCACTTTTGGCTCGATCTGGCCAAAGCGATCGATTACGCCATTGATACCGAAGTCAGGAGAGCAGGAAGACCAGACCGCTCCCACGCTGCTGGCAGCCAGCATTGCGACAGTCGTTTCAATAATGTTCGGCATAAAACCGGCAACACGGTCGCCTGGTACAACGCCCCACTGCCGCAGTCTCGCGGCGAGTTGTTCAACCTGACGGTAAAGCCCTGCGTAACTCAATTCGCGTCGCTGGCCGTTCTCCAGTAACGATACCAGTGCCGTTTTTTCATCGCGCCGCCGCAGCAGGTTTTCGGCAAAATTCATTTTTGCACCGACAAACCAGCGCGCGCCGGGCAACTTGTCGCCATCGAGCAAAATATCAGTGGGCGGGGTGGAAAAATTGAGCTGGCAAAACGCCGCTACCGACGCCCAGAACTCTGCACGATGATCAATTGACCACTGGTGCAACTGCCGATAGCTGTCGAACGCCAAGCCATAGCTTCGTTGCAACTGCAGTTGAAACTGGTGCAGCTGGCTTTGCCTGATACGCTGCTCGCCCGGTATCCAGAGTGCTTGCGTCATGGATTGGCCTTTTGCGCTTCGTTCTTGCCCGACATGGCGCGCGCAACCCTGGATTGATTATCGCGACCCAACTGTGCGGAAATATAATTTCCTGCGGCAACCAGCTTGTGTAGATCGATTCCCGTTTTAATACCAAGGCCCCGCAACATATAAACCACATCTTCGCTGGCGACGTTACCAGAGGCCCCTTGCGCATAGGGGCAACCGCCCAGCCCGGCAACTGAACTGTCTATAACCGTGATGCCGTGCTGCAAGGCAAGCAGGATATTGGCCAGCGCCTGGCCGTAGGTATCGTGAAAATGTACCGCGAGCTTATGTGGCGGAATGTTTTCGATTAATGTTGCCAGCAATTTTTCTACCGAACCCGGTGTACCCACGCCGATGGTGTCGCCCAGCGATATTTCATAGCAACCCAGCTCCAACAGCTGCTGGCTGACATCGAGCACCGAGGCAGGCGCCGTTGCGCCATCGTAGGGACAACCGAAAACGCGGGACACATAGCCGCGCACCGCGATGCCCTTTTCCTTCGCTGCGGTCATTACCGGTGCGAAGCGTGCAATACTCTCGGCAATCGAACAGTTAATATTTTTCTGGCTGAAACTTTCAGATGCCGCAGCAAATATCGCGATTTCAGAAGCATTAACCGATATTGCCCGCTCGAAACCTGCCAGGTTGGGTGTCAGCGCAGCATAGGTTGTCGAAGCCTTGCGCTTGATGCTGCTGAATACCTGTTCGCTGCCCGCCATTTGCGGTACCCATTTCGGGCTGACAAAACTGCCCGCCTCAATATACGGCACGCCGGCATCAGCCAGCCGTTCGATCAACGCCACTTTCACGCTTACATCGACGGGCTTTGGCTCGTTTTGCAGACCGTCCCTCGGCCCGACCTCGACGATTTTTACTGTCGCAGGGTAACTCACTCCCCAACCTCGAAGTTCAATAACTCAGCACCGCCTTCCACCAGGCTGCCAGCCTGGTAGTAAAACTCTTTTACTCTGCCTGCCGCAGGCGCGCGAATCGTGTGTTCCATTTTCATCGCTTCCATGACCAGCAGCGAATCACCTTTTTCGACCTTGCTTCCTGCTGCAACCGATAGCTCGACAATCGTGCCATTCATCGGCGCGTTTAAACCGCCGTCATGGCTGCCGCCATCTTCATCGCCAGGATCCGCCTGCACCACGCTGAATTGAAAAACCGAGTGCTGTGTAAAAACGCTGTACATTCCATCGTGCGCAGCGACGGCTGCCTGCGAGCGATAGCCTTTCATATCGCTGTGCAACTGGTTGCCCTGCAGTGACCCCTGCGCAACGACCTGCTGACCGTTGTAATGAATACAGTAACGATGCGTACCGCTTGCATTGCTCTCCTCGACGCTGACGCTGGCCTGCTGGCCCTGGCATTGCAGCTCGAATGCATGCACATTCGGCTGGTTCATGCGCCAGCTACTGGCCTGGCTCCATGGCGAATGCGGATCGCGGTAATTGCCGATTTGCCGCGCCCGCTGCTGCTGCGCAAGGACCAGGTAGAGCGCAGCAAGCGGTACATCGCGCTGCAAATCCTCTGCGCTATCCTGGTAAATGACCGCTCGGTGCTTTTCAATAAAGCCGGTATCCAGTTCAGCCGACATGAAAGGCGCACAGCTCACCAGGTTGTAGAGAAAATCGATATTCGTGGTAACGCCATTGATGTGGTATTCGCTTAACGCCCTTGCCATGCGCCGCAGGGCCTTGTTGCGGTCTTCATCCCAGACCACCAGTTTGGCGATCATGGGGTCGTAATAAACGCTAACGGTATCGCCCTGTCGCACACCGGTGTCGATACGCAGGTGCTCATCCTCTGCCGGCGTTTGCAGGAATGACAGCGTGCCAGTAGCCGGGAGGAAATCGTTGGCTGGGTCTTCAGCGTAAATGCGCACTTCAATCGCATGACCTTCAACAGGTATATCAGATTGCAGTAGCGGAAGCTTCTCACCCGCTGCAACGCGCAACTGCCATGCCACGAGATCCTGGCCGGTAATGAATTCGGTTACCGGATGCTCAACCTGCAGGCGCGTGTTCATCTCCATAAAGTAAAAAGCGCCATCACTGTCAAACAGGAACTCGACCGTGCCGGCGCCGACATAATCGATTGCGCTCGCCGCTTCGAGCGCGGCCTCACCCATTTTTTTACGGATGTCCGCCGAGATACCGGGCGCAGGTGCTTCCTCGATAATTTTTTGATGGCGGCGCTGCACCGAACAATCGCGTTCGGCCAGGTA
>JBATGO010000313.1:0-8608 GCA_049665845.1 Pseudomonadales bacterium
GGGCGTCGCGTGGGTCAGGTTGACCAGTACGTCGTGATGGTCGCCCGGTTGGCCACTGCAGGCCACCAGCACCTCAGGCTGTGTGCCCATCAACGGCGCAGTTGTTTCGCTGCGGTGCGGGATAAAACTGTTGGGTCGGAATGACCACAGCAGTGCGTCAAACTGTTGCATGGCCTGTGCATCGCCGGTGTGTACGTACACGCTGTGCTGCTTGCGCCAGGCTTTTTCTACCAGCCTGCAGGCAACGCTGAGCCACTCTTTTTCGCTTTGGCCCTGCGCTACGTAAAAGTCGACCCGGGTCATCAGCTGCGGGCCAGATTGTCGAGATACTGGCACAGTAATGCGACCGGGCGGCCGCTGGCACCCTTCGGCCCCGGTTGGTTCCAGGCCGTGCCTGCAATATCGATATGTGCCCAGCGATAATCTTCGGCAAACTGCGCGAGGAAGCAGCCGGCAGTAATAGTACCCGCGCTCGGCCCGCCAATATTGGCCAGGTCCGCAAACGGCGTTTTTAACTGTTTGTGATACTCCTCCCAAAGCGGCAGCCGCCATGCGCGGTCGCCACTTTCCTCACCGGCTCTGAGCAGCGCATCGGCAAGCTCGTCGTCGTTGCTCATCAAGCCGCTGGCATGGTGACCGAGTGCAACGATGCAGGCACCGGTCAGCGTCGCCATATCGACCACGCTCTCGGGCTTGAAGCGTTTGACGTAGTGCAGCGCATCGCAGAGCACCAGCCGGCCTTCTGCGTCGGTGTTCAGCACCTCGATGGTTTTACCCGCCATACTGGTGACGACATCGCCGGGCTTGGTTGCATTGCCAGCCGGCATGTTTTCAGCGGCCGCAATTACACCCGTAATGTTCAGCGGCAAATCCATGCCAACCACCGCGTGAATTGCGCCCAGCACACTGGCAGCGCCACACATATCGAATTTCATTTCGTCCATCTTCGCGCCGGGTTTGAGGCTGATGCCGCCAGTGTCGAAAGTAATGCCCTTGCCGACCAGTACATGCGGCTTATCGTGTTTCTTGCCGCCGCGATAGATCATGATGATGAACTGCGATTCCTCGACACTGCCGGCTCCTACCGACAGTAGCGAGTTCATGCCCAGCTCGCGCATCTGTTTTTCGCCCATGACCCGAATACCCAGCTTGCTGGATTTGCGGCCCAGCTTGCGCGCCTGCGCAGCCAGGTATTTCGGAGTGCAGATGTTCGCCGGCAGATCGCCCAGCTCCCGCGCCAGCTTGATGCCTTCGCCGATGGCAATGCCGTGCGATAGTGCCTGCTTGTTGGCGCTGTTGTTGGTTGCGCCGATAAAGCTGAGCTTGTCGATTTGCGGGAGGTGGTTTTTTTCGGGTTTTTTGGTTGCGGTGTAACGGTAGGTGGAGCGTGTAATGTGCGCGGCCAGGTGCTGCAGCATCCAGTTGACCGCGAGGCCCCTGGCCGGCTTGAAGTCGCTGGCAAGCGCGATATGCCGAACCTTCGCAGTAAGCAGGGCAGTAGCCAGCGCCGCCGCGATATCGACCCAGTGCTGACGCTGCAGTTTGTCGCGTTCGCCAAGACCCAGCAGCATGACATGACGCGCCTTGCTACCCCTGACTCCCGGCAGCAACAGCGTCTCGGTAAGAGTGGCGCTGAAGTCGCCGCTGCCGACCAGCTGGCTGACCTGTTTATCCAGCGCACGATCCATAGCGCGTGCGCTGGGGGGGAGTTTTTTGTCACTGTAAAGGGGAATTACAAAAAGATCACAAGCGAACTCGGCGGCATTTTCCGGGTTCTTCAGGTAAGCGCGCATGGGTTGTCCTTTGCAAAGAGGGTTGGTGCAGGTATGTGGGCTACACCCGCGTTATGCTTTTGCTGGTGCCAGCACAGGGCTGCCGCTATTCTGGGAATGGCCGCAGCGGTGTCAAGCCTTTTCGCCGCGATTGTGTCTTCCGACAAGCATGCACAAAGGTATCCGGGTGCGGCCCCGGGGGCTTTTCGCTATACTGCCGCGCCCCTTCGATGGCCCCAAACTAAAACTTGGAGAAATTCCCCGCAATGCTCGAAATCAACCAGCAGCAAACCACGCTGAAAGAATTGGCAGCGAGAGTAAGCGCACTCAGGGGGTATCTTTGACTATTCGGTTAAAAAAGAACAGTTGGCCGAGGTCGAACTCGAGCTGGCAGAGCCTTCAGTGTGGGATAACCCTGAGCGAGCGCAACAGCTGGGCAAGCAGCGTGCGCAACTCGAGATAGTAGTTAATACGATTGAGCAGCTTGAGAGTGGTATTGGCGATACCGGCGAACTGCTTGCCATGGTGTTTGAAGAGAACGACGCCGATTCACTGCTCGAGGTCGATAGGGAGATCGCGCAACTGGGCGAGCAGCTCTCCGCGCTTGAATTTCGTCGCATGTTTGCAGGCGCCATGGATGTCAACAACGCGTTTCTCGATATCCAGGCCGGTTCCGGCGGTACCGAAGCCCAGGACTGGGCGGAAATGTTGCTGCGCATGTACCTGCGCTGGGGTGAGGCGAAGGGATTTGATGTTGATCTGATCGAGGCCTCAGGAGGCGATGTCGCCGGCATCAAAAGCGCCAGTATTCACGTCAAGGGTGAATACGCGTTTGGCTGGCTGCGCACCGAAACCGGCGTGCACCGGCTGGTGCGCAAATCGCCGTTCGATGCGGGCAGCCGTCGGCACACCTCGTTTGCGTCGGTGTTCGTGTCACCGGAGATCGATGACGACATCGAAATCGATATCAACCCGGCTGACGTGCGTACCGACACCTATCGCGCCTCCGGTGCGGGTGGCCAGCACGTCAACAAGACCGATTCGGCAGTGCGCCTGACCCATGAACCCAGTGGCGTGGTCGCGCAATGCCAGAGCGAGCGATCCCAGCACCAGAACCGCGACAAGGCCTGGAAAATGCTCAAGGCCAAACTCTACGAGCTCGCAATCCAGAAGCGCAATGAAGAGAAGCAGTCGGTCGAGGACGCCAAGGCCGATATCGGCTGGGGTAGCCAGATTCGCTCCTACGTACTCGACGACCAACGTATCAAGGACCTGCGCACAGGCGAGCAGACCAGCAATTGCCAGGCAGTGCTCGATGGCGCGCTGGACCCGTTTATCGAGGCCTCGCTGAAGCAGGGGCTCTAGTTTTTATTTTGCAATTCAATCTTCAACCACGCGCCGGAACAGATAGCGATGAGCGACACACCCACTGCAGCAGAACCTGCGAGTGAAGATAACAAGCTGGTAGCCGAGCGCCGCAGCAAGCTGCAGGCACTGCGTGATGCGGGCCGACCCTTTCCCAATGATTTTCGCCGTGATGCGCTGTCCGCTGGCTTGCAGCGCGAACTCGGTGAGCAGGACAAGGCACAGCTCGAGGAATTGGACAGGCATGCCGCGGTAGCAGGCCGCATCATGGCTAAGCGCGGGCCGTTCCTGGTATTGCAGGATGTGTCGGGTCGTATCCAGCTCTATGTCGACAAGAAACAGTTACCGGAGGACCTGCAGGAATCGATCAAGCGCTGGGATATTGGCGATATTGTTGGTGCTCGCGGCCCGGTGCACAAATCCGGTAAGGGCGACTTGTATATTTACGTTAAAGAAGCGGTGTTGCTGACCAAATCGCTGCGCCCGTTGCCGGAAAAATTTCACGGCCTCGCCGACACGGAAATTCGCTACCGGCAGCGCTATGTCGACCTGATGGTGAATGCCGAGGTGCGCGATGTGTTCACCATGCGCTCGCGTATTGTCGACAGGATTCGCCGCTTCATGGTCGAACGCGATTTTCTCGAAGTCGAAACACCCATGTTGCAGCAGATACCCGGCGGTGCAACAGCGCGTCCATTCGTCACGCATCACAATGCGCTGGACATTGAAATGTACCTGCGCATAGCGCCCGAACTGTTTCTCAAACGCCTGGTAGTCGGTGGCTTCGAACGCGTGTTCGAGATCAACCGCAATTTTCGCAATGAGGGGCTGTCGACCCGGCATAACCCCGAATTTACCATGCTGGAGTTCTACCAGGCCTACGCGGATTACCGCGACCTTATGGATTTAACCGAAGCGATGCTCCGCGAACTGGTAACGGAGCTGCACGGTGGTACGTCGATCGAATACCAGGGCCAGGCCATCGATTTTGGCCTGCCGTTCAAGCGCTACACGGTGCTGGAAGCCATCCTGCACTACAACCCCGGGATAAGCGCGGCACAGCTTGGCAGCCGTGAATCGGCCTCGGCACTGGCCGAAACGCTGGATATCCAGGTCAAGGACAGCTATGGCCTCGGCAAAATCCAGCTTGAAATTTTTGAGAAAACTGCGGAAGAGCGGTTGCTTGAGCCTACATTCATCACGGCGCATCCCACCGAAGTATCGCCGCTTGCACGGCGCAGCGACAGCGATCCTTTTGTCGCCGACCGTTTCGAATTTTTTGTTGCCGGCAAGGAAATCGCCAACGGCTTTTCCGAGCTGAACGATGCCGAAGACCAGGCCGAGCGCTTTCGCAAGCAGGTCGACGACAAGGAGGCCGGCGATGTGGAGGCCATGCACTTCGATGCGGATTACATCACTGCACTTGAGTACGGCCTGCCGCCAACCGCAGGCGAAGGTATAGGCATCGACAGGCTGGTGATGCTGCTGACTGATTCACCGTCTATACGCGACGTATTGCTGTTCCCTGCGATGCGACCACAGCGAGGTGGCGGCTAGCGACATTCCAGCTTGCTGTTGTTGATGCTATCGCTGGTGGTGCTTTTGCTGGTGGTGCGTTTGATACTGTTGTGGCGTGCCGCTGTTTTGGCCTGCTGCTGTGCGTCGGCAGCCGCACGGCCGCTGACGCACAGGAAAAGTCCGCTGCCGATCTGGGCGGGCACGCATCGAAAAGTGTTGCAAAAGCGCATCGGCTGGCTGCACACTTGATGGCAGCTCCTGGTAAAAAATTGTATGATGCCGCGCGTCATCTGCGCATTGCATTCACTCGCACAGGGAGTATGCGCAAAGCGCCGTATCGGTCGGGTAGCCTGCCCGGCAGCCAGGTTCCAGCAGAGTGAAAGACTGCAATATGCCGTTCCGCCCCACGCTATTTCCTCGTCGTACAACAGTCTTGTTTGCACTGCTGTTAGCGCTTGTACTGGCAGCCTGCGTAAGTCCACCGCCTCCAGCCAAGCCCTGTATTGTGCAAACAGTGGCTGCTGCGCCGCCGCCGCGTCCGGTAGTTTGCGAACCCGAAATCGACCTTGCCACAGAAGCAGCATTGCGCAAGCTGAACCTGGGCAATGAGTGGCACCGCGAGGGCAGGTACGAAGCTGCATTCGAGGCTTATGAGGCAGTTTTGGCTGAACATGCGAGTTTGCTCGCGGATGCCTACGCGCTGTGGGGAATCATTGCGCTGAGGCTCGACCGCGATAATCCCGGCTATAGTCGTGATGCGGCACAAACCGTGCACTACGTGCTTGACCAGCGCGCCGCAGAAGCGGTGCAGGGCGAGGCTACCGAAGAGGCGCGGTTACTTTGGTACAGTGCGAAGGTAATGATCGACGCGGACGCCAGCAAGGACCGCGTCGTAGAGGAGAACCGCAAGTTGCAAAGTGAGCTCGAACAGCGCGACGAAGCGATCGCGCGCCTGCGCGAGTTAACCGTGGGCCGCTAGACGGGGCCATGCGGCTAATTGCAGTAGCGCTCGATGGCCAGCTCGGCCTTGTCGATTTCTTCCTGGCGCTCTTTTTCCGAAATTGTCGTGATGTTGCCCTCGTCGTCGCGTCGACGGATCACCGCTTTGCTGCTCAATGCTTCAAGGTTGGCACTGGCAGTGGCGCAATATTCGGCGTTTTTCGCTGACTTGGCGCGTTTTGCTTCAGTTTCCTCGACAACCAGGGTGCCGCCCGCGGAACTGGTAGTAGCGGGCTCTGCTTTCGCTGCTGCATCGCTGGCTTTGGTCGAGGTGGTTTTGATCTCGATGGCTTCGATGCCGGGTGGCGGGTGTGCGCCATATTCCCAGACGCCATCATCGCTTTTCCATTTGTAGAAGACTTCCGCCTGCGCCGATGCAGTGAGCAGCAAAAACGCAAGCAGCAGGGCGCCGGCTGGAGCGCTTCTGAAAGAGTTTATGGCGAGCTGTTTGAGCATATCGGGTGTACTCGTTCGTTGCACAGGCGCATCGTCATTGCGCAAGCTTTCGGCTGCGAGCCTGAACCGGCCCGCTGGCCGCGCGTATAGTAGTGATAGCAGTAATCTTAGGTCAATTTGAAGTTCAAAGTTCAACGAATATGTCACAGTTGGCGTCATACTATTGACAGCGAAGGGCTGTCATTAAAAAATGGACGGCTTGCGCGCGTTTTTTGACCTGGCTTTTTGCCCGGAAACCCGCGAAGTGCAGGCGGCGGTTCCCGACGTTGAGCGAAAGCCTTGCTCAAAATCATCGAAAGTCCGCCGAGCTAGCGCCAAATGCAGCGATACTGCGCGATAAACGCGGTGGTTGGGCAGCAGAGACTGCAGCAAGACTGGCTGAATACCGGGGTATAACGATGTTAAAGAAAGACCAGGAAGATAAAATCGAGACCAGCGGCAGTGTCGGCCTGACCGAGGTCAGCGGCAGTGGGGCGGTGGAAATGCTGTCTGGCGGTGAAATGC
This sequence comes from Pseudomonadales bacterium, assembly GCA_049665845.1. Taxonomy (GTDB): domain Bacteria; phylum Pseudomonadota; class Gammaproteobacteria; order Pseudomonadales; family UBA7434; genus UBA7434. The sequence goes on from JBATGO010000313.1 coordinate 6,615, forward strand.
TGGTGCGCATCCTTGAGGAAGAGGGCGTCGAATTTATTTTCGGTTATCCCGGTGGCGCGGTGCTGCATATCTACGATGCGCTGCACAAACACAGCAAGATCCCGCACATCCTGGTGCGCCATGAGCAGGCTGCGACGCACGCCGCCGATGGTTACAGTCGCGCCACGGGCAAAATCGGCGTCGCGCTGGTTACCTCGGGCCCTGGTGCGACCAACGCCATCACCGGCATTGCCACGGCCTATATGGACTCGATTCCGATGGTGGTGATTTCCGGCCAGGTACAGAGCCACCTGATCGGTGAGGATGCGTTCCAGGAAACCGATATGATCGGTATCTCGCGGCCAATCGTGAAGCATAGCTACCTGGTGAAGCGCGTCGAGGATATTCCCTCAATCATGAAGAAGGCTTTTTATCTGGCGCGTTCCGGCAGGCCGGGGCCGGTGGTCGTCGATATTCCCAAGGATATTACGGCGCCCTGGGAAAAGCGCGCGTTTCGCTATCCCAAATCGATCAACATGCGTTCCTATACGCCAACAGTCAAAGCGCATCACGGCCAGCTCAAAAAGTCCGTCGAGTTACTGTTACGTGCGAAGCGACCGGTGATCTATAGTGGCGGTGGCGTGATCCAGGGCAATGCCAGCGAAGCCCTGCGCGAACTCGCCCGGCACCTGAATTTCCCGGTTACTAATACCTTGATGGGACTGGGAGCCTACCCCGGCAGCGATCGCCAGTTTCTCGGCATGCTCGGTATGCACGGTACCTTTGAAGCGAACAATGCCATGCACGAGAGCGACGTGATTCTCGCGGTCGGTGCGCGCTTCGATGATCGCGTGACCAACACGGTGGGGAAGTTCTGCCCCGACGCAACCATTATCCATATCGATGCGGATCCAGCGAGTATTTCCAAAACTGTGACAGCGCATGTACCGATCGTGGGGCCTGCAAACGAAACCTTGCAGGAGATGCTGGCACAGATCCAGGCTGCTGAAGCACGCGAAGGTATTGCCAACCGTGTCGACCAGCAGGCGATCGCAGCATGGTGGGCGCGAATCGATGCCTGGCGCAAAGAGCAGGGCCTGTATACGAACGATCGTTTCGACGAGAGCAACGGGCTGATCAAACCGCAGCGTGCGATCAAGATGTTGCACGAACTTACCGGGGGCAAGGCATTCGTCACCTCCGACGTAGGCCAGCACCAGATGTTTGCCGCGCAGTACTACCTGTTCGACGAGCCGCGCCAGTGGATCAACTCTGGTGGCCTCGGCACCATGGGTTTCGGTTTCCCCGCAGCGATGGGCGTCAAGCTGGCGCACCGTGATCGCGATGTAGTTTGTGTTACCGGCGAGGGCAGTATCCAGATGTGTATCCAGGAGCTGTCGACCTGTACGCAGTACGACATTCCGCTGCTGATCCTGAACCTGAATAACGGCTATCTTGGCATGGTCAAACAGTGGCAGGATATGCAGTACGACGGGCGCTATGCGCATTCAACCTATGAGAAGTCGCTGCCTGATTTCGTCAAGCTGGCCGAGGCCTATGGGCATGTCGGCATTAAAGTGACCGAGCTTGCCGAATTGCGCGAGAAACTCTCGGAGGGGCTGGCGCTCAGTCGCGAAAAGCTGGTGTTTATGGATGTTTATGTTGACCCGCACGAACACGTCTACCCGATGCATGTAGCCCCGAATGGCTCGATGGCCGATATGTGGTTGAGCAAAGGGGAGCGTACCTGATGAGTGAAAGCCGCAGGATACTTTCGCTGTTGATGGAAAATGAACCGGGTGCGCTGTCGCGCGTGGTCGGCCTTTTTTCGCAGCGCGGATACAATATCGAAACGCTCAATGTTGCGCCAACCAACGATACCTCGCTGTCGCGACTGACCCTGACTACGATTGGCAACGAGCGGACCATCGAGCAGATCACCAAGCAGCTGAACAAATTGGTCGACGTGATCAAACTGGTCGACCTGACCGAGGGTGAGCATATCGAGCGTGAGC
>JBATGO010000314.1:0-2028 GCA_049665845.1 Pseudomonadales bacterium
GGCCTGGATATTACATTGATGGATTCGCCTGGTTTGGACGGTGACAAGCGTGCAACACGTGCAACGCTAGAGGAAGCATCAAACGCAGACCTGTTGTTATGGGTGAGCCAGGCTAACCAGCCAGCCAAGGCACTGGATAAGTCTTTATTTGATGAGTGGGATGCGTACTTCAAAGAAAACCTGAAAAGGAAAAAACCACCCGTTGTATTGGTAACAACCCATAATGATTTGCTCAAGCCAAAAGATAGCTGGCAGCCGCCCTATGATTTAACAGATATGAATAACAAGAAAGTACAGTCCATAGTTGAAGCTTCTAGCTATACGCATGATGCACTCGGGCTGCCTGAAGATACGCCGGTTCTACCGATTGCGCTCAAACCTGGAGAGGCGCCATATAATATCGAAGCATTGCGGGAATTGTTGCTGGCATCAAGTCGTGACGCAAGAGCAGCTCAATTGAACCGTGAACGCCTGGATGCTGCTGATTCAGTAGCGAGCGTAAAGAAATCAATGTCGCAGGCAGCGGGCTTGGTCACCAAGGGGGTGAAGCTGATTTTTCGCTAGAGGGGAATAGGCGGCTATACGAATAGGGCCGCCAAATGTCTACGAGTGTGCTGCCAAGTTAACCATCCCAAATGGATGCAATCAGCTTAGGAAACGTTGGAAGTTATTGATTTAATGGTGCCCAGGGGCGGAATCGAACCACCGACACGGGGATTTTCAATCCCCTGCTCTACCGACTGAGCTACCTGGGCGCAAAGAGTGCCAACGCTGCGTTGGCGTCTTGCCAGCCCAGAACGAGCCAGCAAAAAAGAGCGCGTATTAGACCCGCCGCCAGTCCATCCGTCAAGCCAATATCCGCACAATTGGCGGCTTTCAGCGTGCGCTAAACCGCTGATTTTCAACGCCGAAAACGGGCAGGTAGTGCGCTTGCCGGTTACCCTTCGGCCAGCATGGCGAGCACCTTGTCTACCCTTGCGCTCGCATCAAGTCCCTTGCAGTCAACCGCGTCCAGCCGTTTCAGCACCTTGCTGAGCCCGCGCTGGTTGGCGATCTGTATCGCGAGCCCCGGCCTTGCGTTAATTTCGAGTATCAGCGGGCCGTGGTGCCTGTCGAGCACGATGTCGACGCCGAGGTAGCCGAGGCCGGTGAGCTCGTAGCAGCCGGCCGAGAGTTCCAGCAGCTTGCGCCAGCCGGGCACTTCGATGCCGGCCAGTTCCACACCGAGGTCGGGGTGTTCATCCACGATGCGATTCTGGTACACGCCGTGCGTGGTGTGCCCGCTGTAAATATCGATGCCCACACCAATCGCGCCCTGGTGCAGGTTGGCCTTGCCGTCGGAGCTGCGCGTAGGCAGGCGCAACATCGCCATGGCGGGCACGCCGCGGTAAACCAGCACGCGGATGTCGGGCACACCCTGGTAACTGATGGCTTCGAATACCGGGTCCTGTTGCACGCGGTACTCGATCATCGCGGTGTCGGGTACGCTGCCCAGCGAAAACACGCCGCTTAAAATATTCGAGGCGTGGTATTCCACATCGCTCACTTCCAGTGTTTGGCCATTCGGTTTGGTGAAGCGACTCTTGCGCTTGCCGGTGAGCACCAGCACGCCGTTGCCGCCGCTGCCGTGCGCAGGCTTGATCACGCAACTGGGGTACTCATGAATTATTTCAGGAATGTTCTGCAATTCGTGGTTAGTATGAATCGCACCATACAGCGCGGGCACGGCAATGCCGGCCTGTTGCGCGAGCTTTTTGCTTTGCAGTTTGTCGTCTACCAGCGGGTAGCCACTGCGCGGGTTGTGCTTCATCACATAATCGCGATTGCGCGCGTTAATGCCCAGTATGCCGGCCTCGCGCATGCTGCGGATACGGTTAAGCATGGCGTGTGATTGCGACTGTAAATGCGACCGTATATGCGGCTGTAAATATGGCGCTCCTCATGATTTGCCGGTGTGGGTACTGGCCAGGTCGCGAAAGCGCAACAGCTCGGACAAGCGATAGCCATTGTAGGCACCGAGCATCAGGC
>JBATGO010000315.1:0-7363 GCA_049665845.1 Pseudomonadales bacterium
ATAGATAGGCGACTATATTAACTAGGATCGCTGCAGGGGCTGGCTTGCCCGCTGCAGCGGAAAGACTGCAAAAACAGGAGATATACACGAAATGGCAGGCACAATGACGGAAACAGTGACCCACGTGCACCACTGGAACGAATCGCTGTTCAGCTTCAAAACCACGCGCCAGCCCGGTTTCAAGTTTAAAAGCGGGCACTTCGTGATGGTCGGCCTCGAGCAATCCGGCAGGCCGTTGATGCGTGCTTACAGCATTGCGAGCGCGAATTATGAAGAGGAACTGGAGTTCTTCAGTATCAAGGTGCCGGACGGCCCGCTGACCTCCCAGCTGCAGCATCTGCGCGTTGGCGATCCGGTACTGGTGAGCAAAAAGCCCACAGGCACGCTGGTAACCGACAATATGCTGCCGGGCAAACGTTTGTACCTGGTCGCGACCGGCACCGGGTTAGCGCCTTTCCTGAGTATCATCAAGGATTACGAAATTTATGAGCAGTTCGACCAGGTGGTGCTGGTGCACGGTGTGCGCTACCGCTCCGAGCTGGCTTATGTCGATTACATAGAGCGCGAGTTACCGGGCAATGAATACTTTGGTGAACTCGTGCGTGAAAAACTGCTGTACTACCCTAGCGTGACACGCGAGGCGTTCACCAACAACGGTCGCGTCACTGACCTGATGACCAGCGGCAAACTGTTTCTCGACCTGGAACTGCCCAGGCCTTCGCCCGCGCATGACCGTTTTATGCTGTGTGGCAGCCCGGCGATGCTCAAAGATACCTGCAGCATTCTCGATGAGCGAGGCTTTAGCGAAGCCCGCAACGGCCGGCCGGGCCATTACGTCATTGAACGCGCGTTTGTCGAGTCTTAACCTGTTATTCAAACAGCTGCTCAATTGCGCAGGAAGACGCTAGCATCCTGCGCCGTTTTCAAGCCATTGGGCACAATCGGCTGAAAGATTCCCGGCAACAGTACGCTGGTATTTGGCCAGGTCGTTCACGCCAAGCATGTCGCGCCAGCGACCGTTGGTACCTTGATTGATAAACGTCTGCGCGCCGCCATCCCAGAAGGCGCCGCCCAACGGCACGCTCCCGCTGGCATGCGCCTTCATGTAATCGAAACTGCAGTGTTCGAGTATCGACGGCCATAGCGCTGCATTTATTTCCACGCCGATAAATTCTGCAATGCGTCGAATGCCCGTGGGCATGTCGCGTTTAAGGTCGGCGAAATGCACCAGCAGCACATTGGGTAACTTGCGAATATCCCACCAGCTTTGCACATTTTCCCAGAATGGCCACCATGGATAACCATCGCGATCGAGCCACTCGTTAAAATACTGCACGATATCGTCGACCGGTTTTTCGATGGGTGGCCCAACCCGGCCCGGTGTCTCATTCAGCGCTTCGTACCAGCTGTCGTTGGCGGTGCTGTGATGATGGTGCATGCTAAACAGGACATCCCTGCCATCTCGGCCGATATAGATATATTTGGCTTTTTCCGAAAACACCAGCGCATCGACCGGCAGGTGGGTCTTAAGGAAGCGCCGGTGTGTTTGTGCCTCTACTGCAGGTAGTTTGATCGCCTTGGGCGGCACCCTAAGGTCCAGCCACGGTGACATCTCGGCTACCGGCAGGTCCTCTTCAGCATCGAACAGCAATTGCGCGACGATTTGCTGCATCCAGGTGGTACCGGATTTGGCATAAGTGGCAATAACAATATCGTCATCGCGAAACACCAGGTCGTTCCAGATCGTCGAATCGAAATGATGGTTCTGGAACTCGCGGGTTTTGCGCGGAAACTTGATTGCCCTGTTTTCGTCGTTCATCGCTCGCTAGCCACAAGCATGCCTAGTTATCGATAAGGCGCGTCTGGTAAGTCTGTAAATCGATGAGGCCACGCTGCCGAACCGGGATTTTGCCGAGCAGCGGCAGGCCCGTATCAAGTGCAGCTTCCAGGGAAAAACCAATCTCCCGTTTGGGCCTGGTTAGCAAGGTCGAGAGCAACTGCGCGCCTTCAATCAGGCCAAGGCGCGCATCAATCATTACCAGGGCATCGCCCCGGGCAGGGATAACAGGTATTTCGCTGGCCACGCCGCTGATGACGTTAAAACCTTCAAGTGCGATGCGATATTCAAGACCCCTCAGCTTTAACGCATGCTGGTTGGGGTTGTCAACGCGCAGACCGACCAGTAATCCTGGCATCAAGCCGGCATTTGTGTCGGGTTGCACAGACTCCAATGTCAACGATGGCGTCTGCAACGGCAGGGTAAAACTGCTGCAGGCAGCGACCAGCCAGGCAACAAACGATAATGCTAACAGTTTCCTCATGGTTCACCCGGATGGCTGGAATGCTGTGTGAGTGCAGCTTGTGCTGCCAGAAAGTACACCAAAACGTTTAAACAACTTCGGCAAGGTCGCCCTTGGTTTCAAGCCACTGCTTGCGATCACCGGCGCGCTTCTTGGCAAGCAGCATATCCAGCAGCTTTTCAGTGCCATCACCAGAGCCCGATACCAACTGCACGAGCCGCCTGGTATCGGGCGACATTGTGGTTTCGCGTAACTGCAGCGGGTTCATTTCGCCCAGGCCCTTGAAGCGCTGCACGTTCACCTTGCCGCGCTTTTTTTCGGCTTTGATACGCTCGAGCAGGCCCTCTTTTTCAGCGTCATCGAGCGCATAGTAAACGTCTTCTCCCACGTCAACGCGATACAACGGCGGCATTGCCACGTAAACGTGACCCGCAGCGACCAGCGGCTTGAAGTGGCGCACGAACAACGCACAAATCAATGTCGCAATGTGCAGGCCGTCGGAATCTGCGTCCGCGAGAATACAGACCTTGTGGTAGCGCAACCCGCCCAGATCGCTTGAAGCAGGCTCGACACCCAATGCCACGCAAATATTATTGATTTCGTCAGAGCCGAGGATATCGCCTGAATCCACTTCCCAGGCATTCAGGATTTTTCCGCGCAGCGGCAGGATTGCCTGGAAGCTTCTGTCGCGAGCCTGTTTGGCCGAGCCTCCTGCAGAGTCACCCTCCACCAGGAACAGTTCGCCCAGCGCCGGATCGTCGCTGGAGCAGTCGGCCAGCTTGCCAGGCAGAGCAGGGCCGGATGTAACTTTTTTGCGCACCACTTTTTTTGCCGCGCGCGAGCGCAGCTGGGCGCGATTGATAGCGAGCTCGGCGAGTTTGTCGCCCTCTTCGGTGTGCTGGTTGAGCCACAGCGCAAGCGCGTCTTTTGCCACGCCCGATATAAAAGCCGCTGCTTCGCGCGACGACAGCCGCTCCTTGGTTTGCCCGGAAAACTGCGGGTCGGCAAGCTTGGCCGACAGCACATAGGTACAGCGTTCCCAGACATCGTCACCGGTCAGTTTCAACCCGCGCGGCAACAGGTTGCGAAATTCGCAGTACTCGCGAATCGCCTCGAGTACGCCGGTGCGCAAACCGTTCACATGGGTGCCGCCCTGCGCAGTGGGAATCAGGTTGACGTAGCTTTCAGCGACAATATCACCACCTTCAGGCAGCCACTGAATGGCCCAGTCCACCGCCTCGGTTTCACCTTTGAAGCTGCCCATAAATGGTTCGGCGGGCAGCACTTCCCAGCCGCGCGTTGCGGCGAGCAGGTAATCCTTGAGGCCGTCCTCGTAATACCACTCGTCTTTTTCCTTGCTCTTCTCGACCATTAAAGTGATTTTCAGGCCGGGGCACAACACGGCCTTTGCACGCAGCACGTGTCGCAAACTGCGCTCGGATATATTTACCGAATCAAAATATTTTTTATCGGGCCAGAAGCGCAGGCTGGTGCCGGTATTGCGCTGCCCCACGCTACCGGTTTCCCTGAGGTTGCCCTTGCGTTTGCCGTCAGCGAAAGCGATCGCATACTGCTTGCCATTGCGCTTGATCTCGACTTCTAGCCGGGTGGAAAGCGCGTTGACCACGGACACACCGACACCGTGCAGGCCACCGCTGAACTGGTAGTTCTGGTTGGAAAATTTGCCGCCCGCATGAAGCTTGGTGAGGATCAGCTCAACGCCGGTCATCTTGTGTTGCGAATGCATGTCGATAGGCATGCCGCGGCCGTTATCGGCAACGCTCAGCGATCCGTCCCTGTGCAGCACCACGTCGATCCTGTCGGCATGGCCTGCCAGCGCTTCGTCGACAGAGTTGTCGATGACTTCCTGCGCGAGGTGGTTGGGCCGCTGCGTATCGGTATACATGCCGGGGCGCTTGCGCACCGGTTCGAGGCCGGTCAGGACCTCGATGGATTCTGCATTGTATTCACTCATCGGGAAATATTTGGTTCAATCGGGTGAGTTCCATACTGAAAAAATTGTAGTTTTGCTTGTTCACTTTTTTACAGGGCGATTCAAGGATGCCGCATCGCAGAAGGCTGACCGAAAGCTGTGATGCGCCCATGACACGCTGTAAATACATCCATGTGCGCTCGCCGGCGGCGTCCATGCCACCGGACGGTCATGGGTACATCACAGCTTTCAGCCAGCTACAGCACCGTGCCACACCGATAATAATTCTTCCTCGCCCGTAACATTGTTCCATACACTTCAAACACTTCAAACACTCCAGGACCAGCTTGCACCATTCTCACCGCAACCCAAAAAAATTCGCTATACGCGGCAACCAGTTTTCAAAATCCACAAAACTGTGATCACCACCTTCCTCTATATGCAATTGGCACGTCGCAAAATAGCGCGCCGCCTCGCGGTAATCCAGTGTTTCATCACCGGTTTGCAGTAATACCATACGCCTGTCCGGTGTTCGCATCGTCTCGACCTGCAGCACGCGCAGTTCATCAATATCGCTTTCAACAAGCACAAAGCGCTCACCGGTCACCGGATTCACCTGCTCGCCAAGGTAATCGCGCAACAGCCGGTACGGGTGCACAGCCGGATTGATCAGTACTGCACGGCAGGCGTCGCGCTCGGAAAAGTAGTTGGCGTAATAGCCGCCAAGCGAACTGCCGATCAGCGCAATTTCGGCAGCATCACCCAGCTCGCTGCGAAGTTGCTGCAGGGTTTTGTCGATTGTTGCAACGGCAGCTTGTGGAGAAACCGGCAGTAAAGGAATAGCGAGGCGAAGCTGCGGATACGCTGCATTGAACCAGCGCAGGGCAAGCTGTGCTTTCAGGGAATCAGGCGCGCTGGCATAGCCATGCAGGTAAATAACCGCTGCAACTGCCTGGCTCACCCCGGCTCTAATAGCCGCTGGAGGCGAGATCGATGCTAAGGCCGGCACCTTCCACGCGCGAGATACCGGTGGCAATGCTGCCGCCGGCGTAGAGATCAAGCCAGCGATAGCCCGGCATGGCAGTATCCAGCTTGAAGGTATTCTGTCCCGGCGCGAACTGGATACAGGTCGATGGCGTTGCAAGAAGCTGGACGCCCGGCAGGCGCGGGTCGCTGCCAATAAATTCCTGGTGCACGTGGCCCCAAAGCACAGCGCGCAACCTCGTTTCGTTCTGCAACAGGGAAAATAACCTGTCGGCATCGGCCACCTGCTGCTGGTCAATCCAGGCACTGCCGACCGGCACCGGCTGGTGGTGCAGGCAAACCAGCACATGACAGTCTTCGGGCAGGCTTTCCAGTTCGATACGCAACTCGTTCAGTTCTGTAAGGCCCAATTCTCCACCGACCTGGCCCGGCACAGCTGAATCGAGCATGCAGATCGCCCAGTTGCCCAGCCTGACCAGGCGCGGCAGGCGATCGATGCCGACACTGTCGATCATCAGGTCGCGAATGTCATGATTTCCAGGCAGCCATGCCATCGGCAATCCCAATGGTTGCAATATTTTTTCCAGCCTCAGGTATGCGCCTGCTGTGCCGTAATTTGAAAGGTCCCCGGTTGCCAGCAGCAAATCAGCAGCTATGGCACCCTGCTCGCCGCGCTCGGCCTGAATTAACTGCAGTACCGCGGCAAGACTGGCGTCGGTGTCCATGCCGGCGAGCTTCTCGCCGCTGGTTTCACCAAGGTGGCAATCGGTAATTTGCAGCACGCGCAGCGACTCGCGCTGGCCAGTTACCGGCACCGTGAGTGTCTGGCGACTGAGCAGGGTTTTACTGTTCTCTTTTTCAAACACGTAACGTCAACCGGAGCAAAATATTCTTGAATGACGCCCTTGGGCGCGGGTTTTACTACCAGCGGCCTTGCAGGTCGAGCACCAGTGGCCCGTCGCAGCAAATTTCGCTTGCAAAGCCATAGCGCAGGCATTTGCCCAGCCACTCGGAGAGAAAGCGGTTTTGTTGCGCCTTTTCATCCGGCTGGAACATCGCTTCGTTGGGGTAACTATAGCTTGCCAGCGCACTGCGCCGCCCGCTCACGCTGACGACCTCGGCAAGCTTCACATCATGATAGAGCCGTACCAGCATGTTCAGGCCTGCCCCGGCAACGGCGCTCTCCGTCCATTTTTCAAAAACGATGCCAAACCTCAGCAATGTGGTGTAGCGACTCTGCTCGACCACTTCGAAGTCAACACTTACACCACCCCCGATGTTTGCATGCAAGGCACGTCGCGCGCCAACTGCCCACTTTGTGTCCGTATTTTGGCCAGCCAACCGTGCAGTACCCGCAAGTGCGGGCATTAGCCGGCAAATCCTGGCGTAATTCGCTTCGCAATCTGCGCTCATGCGCTTGATATCGAATCGGTAGCGACGCGGCTTGAGCCTGGTCGCGGATTGATTGCTTACCGGCATGTAATGCGCTACCTCGGTTGAATACCCATTGATTACTGCGAAACACTCGATACCAGGCAAAGTGCAAATTGTAACAACTATATCAGCGCCGCCAATGTGATTTCCTGCACTGTGAAATTGTGGTCAGCAATTCAACAGGCTAGCGGCCAATTTGCCTGCTTATTGTGACTATACTTAGCCGATCAGACTTGCGCAGGCCGTCGCGCTTCTTGCGGCCAGCAAGATTGCTTTCAGGATTTTTTTATTCTGCCCGGCAAGCAAGGCAAGCATCACACATCGACCACTACAACCGAACCGGACACCCGCATGCATCCAGCAAAATCACCCACTACCACTTTCGCTGCCCTTTGTATCGCCGTGGCCTGTATATTTTCGACCCATGCCCGCGCCACCACGCTGCAGGATATTTACGAGCTGGCGCTGAACAATGACCCGGACCTGCAGGTCGCACAGGCTGAATATCGCGCGGGCGACACCGTCCGTGAGCAGGCGCGGGCATTGTTGTTACCGCAGGTGGATGCCAGCTACTCCTATTCGGAAACCGACGTCAACCAAAGTTCACTCAGATTTCTAAGCAGCGCCGCCACGTTTCCCAACTCAACCAAAAGCGAAACGGACAGCGAAGATTACGCTGTCACGCTCACCCAGAACGTTTTCAACCTTGCCG
>JBATGO010000316.1:0-5555 GCA_049665845.1 Pseudomonadales bacterium
GGCCACGAGAGGGGCCTTTTCACTTTAAGGCGCGAACTACTCATCCAGGAAACTGCGCAAATGATCCGAGCGGCTGGGGTGGCGTAACTTGCGCAGCGCCTTGGCTTCAATCTGCCGTATTCGCTCACGCGTTACGTCAAACTGCTTGCCCACTTCTTCCAGCGTGTGGTCGGTATTCATTTCTATACCAAAACGCATGCGTAACACTTTAGCCTCGCGCGCGGTGAGGCTGCCCAGCACTTCGGTGGTTGCATCGCGCAGGCTCTGTTCAGTTGCCGAATCTACGGGCGAATCCACCGTGCTGTCTTCAATAAAGTCACCGAGGTGCGAATCTTCGTCGTCGCCAATCGGAGTCTCCATCGAAATAGGCTCTTTCGCAATCTTTAGTACCTTGCGAACCTTGTCTTCAGGCATTTCCATGCGCTCGGCCAGTTCTTCCGGTGTAGGTTCGCGACCAATCTCCTGCAGCATCTGCCGTGAGATGCGGTTCAGCTTGTTGATGGTCTCGATCATGTGCACCGGAATACGAATTGTGCGCGCCTGGTCGGCAATCGATCGGGTTATGGCCTGCCGAATCCACCACGTGGCGTAGGTTGAAAACTTGTAGCCGCGTCGGTACTCGAACTTGTCCACGGCTTTCATCAGGCCGATGTTGCCCTCCTGGATCAGGTCGAGGAATTGCAAACCACGGTTGGTATACTTTTTCGCGATCGAGATAACCAGGCGCAGGTTGGCTTCAACCATTTCTTTCTTGGCACGACGCGCGCGCGCTTCACCCAGCGAAATACGACGACTGATGTCCTTGATCTCGGTAATCGAAAGCCCAACTTCTTCTTCGATAGACTGCATCTTGTTTTGCGCGCGAATGATGTCGGGCCTGACCGCGTCGAGCCGCTTTGCGTAGGGTTCCTTGCCGGCCTTGATAATTTTGTCGATCCACCGGACGTCGGTTTCCTTGCCGGCGAACTGGCCGAGGAAATCCTTGCGCGGCATCTTGGCGTGCCTGACGCACAGGCGCATTATCTCGCGTTCCTGCTCACGAATCGCGTGCAGCGTTTCGCGCGGCATCAGCATGATCGGGTCGAGCAGGCGCGGTGTAATCTTGAAATACTTGAACAGCTCGCCAAGTTCATCCAGGTTTTTCTGCGCGGAAGAGGCATCGCGACCGTAGCGTTTTACGGAGCGCTCGGTTTTTTGCAGTTGAGTCGCCAACGCGCCGAAGCGCTGTTTGGCTTCTTCGGGGTCAGGGCCGGTGTCCGGTGCTTCCTCGGCCTCGCCGTTATTGGCAGCGGCGGCGGCCGTTTTTGCGGCCTGCGCGTCGGCGATTTCCTGCGCCGTGGGTACTGAATCGGCGGGATTGAGGTAGCCCAGCAATACGTCGGCAAGTTTCTTGTCGCCCGTTTCAACCAGTTCGAATTCGTTAAGGATCAATTGTACGGTGTTGGGGAAGCAGGCCAGCGCCGACATTTTTTCGCGGATGCCCTCTTCGATGCGCTTAGCAATGGCGATCTCGCCTTCGCGGGTCAGCAGTTCCACCGTACCCATCTCGCGCATATACATGCGCACCGGGTCGGTGGTGCGGCCAGCTTCGGTTTCGACCGCGGCCAGTGCGGCGGCGGCCTCTGCCGCGGCGATATCGTCGGTGGAGTCATCGTCGATAAGCAAAAGTTCATCGGCATCGGGCGCGGTTTCAAAAACCTTGATGCCCATGTCGTTGATCATCTGGATGATGTCTTCAACCTGGTCGGGATCGGAAATGTCTTCAGGTAAGTGATCGTTCACTTCCGCATAGGTCAGGTAGCCTTGCTCCTTACACTTGGCGATTAATGCCTTGATGCGCGACTGTTTTGCGTCTGCCATTTATTTACCTTCAAAATACCAAGCTTGGCGAGCGCGAGTTCCAGCAACCCGATTCACGGTAAGTTGCCAAATGCCCGGACGCGCAGTAACCACTGCGGCCGGGCGCGTTGCCAGGCCACAACAGGCTAAAAAATAAACAATATTGAGAGGATGAATACCCGTTTCGAGGAGGTAGCCCGCCATTATAACTGAAACCTTTGGCCAAGTGCGCAGGTGCAACTTGAAATACCGTTCGCTTTGTACTGTTTCAGACAGCGGCAAGTGCCGGGTTACGCCCTGTCAGGCGATTTTTTACCCAGGTTCTGCAAAAAAGCTTTCTCGGCAGCTGAAAGTTCGGAAGGATTACGCTTGGTAAGCGCGAGCGCCCTGCTGCGTTCGGTGGCGGCGCGCTGGTGTTCGGCGAGTTTGGCCAGCGTTTCGCCGAATTCGCGCAGTGCAACGTCTGCGTCCAGCGGTGCGATATGGCTTGCCGCGCAACGACCGAGTTCACGGCCTGTGTCGGTACCATGCCAGTGGCCGAGAATACGGTAGGTCGTGGGCGGCGCACCTTCATCATCGAGCACGCCGCGGATAAAACCGTACAGTTCGCGCAGCAACGCTGACTCCGGTGCATCGCGGTCCAGTATTTCTTCGTCGATTGAAATTTTTTCGGCGAACTCGGGAAAGTGCAGCAAGGTTGCCAGCGCCCAGACCAGCAGTGGCGATGAGTTGACGCTTTGTGCGTAGCCGGGCGCGCTTGCTTTGGCTTCGCGATCGCCTGGCTGTGCGTTGTGTATTGTCCGCTGAAACGCGCCAGCAGCGGTTTCAGACGCGGCGGCAATGTCTGTCGATACACTGTTGCCTGCGGTCGACGCGCTGCGATTTAGCGGCGAGCCCGACTGCCCGGTTTCGCGCGATGCAGGGCTGGCAACGCGCTGCTCCGCCAGTTGCTGTTCGAGCAAGTCGATAGGAACTGCCGCGCGTTCGGCGAGCTGGCGCGTAATACGCGTGCGAAATACGCCCGTGGGCAATTGTGCAATCAGCGGCAGTGCATTGTTAACGAAGCGTGCAATGCCCGCGTCGGAATCCAGTGCAACGCCCTCGCTGGCCGCGGCAAAAAGTTCTTCCTCAAGCGGCGCAGCTTTTTCCATTTCATACAGAAACGCCTCCTTACCCTTGCGCTTGATAAATGTATCCGGGTCTTCGCCGGCAGGCAGGTACATAAAAAGTATTTCACGGCCATCGCGCATTGCCGGCAAGGCAATTTCCAGCAAGCGTTGCGCCGCCTTGCGACCGGCCGCATCGCCGTCAAAACACACTACCAGCCGGTTGGTATGGCGGAATATTTTTTCCAGGTGCGCGATGTTGCTGGCCGTGCCAAGCGTTGCCAGCGCGTAGCTGATGCCGAACTGAAACAGTGCGATTACATCCATGTAGCCTTCAACAAGGACAAGTTGATCCAGGCTGCGGTTTAATTTGCGTGCTTCATAAAGACCGTACAGCTCGCGCTGTTTGTAAAACACTTCGGTTTCCGGCGAGTTCAGGTACTTCGGCAGGTCATCGTCCAGGACCCTGCCGCCAAACGCAATAACGCGGCCGCGATTGTCGCGAATCGGGAAAATAATCCGGTTGCGAAAGCGGTCGTAATACTGCCCGTTATCTTTTTTCACCAGCATGCCGGCATCTTCAAGCAACTTTATCTGTTCCGTGGAAAAATTTTCCTTGCGCGCGGCCTGCAGCAGGTTATCCCATCCTTCGGGAACAAAGCCCAGTGCAAAGTCGCGCGCTATCTCGCCGCTTACGCCGCGGTTTTTCAGGTAGTCCACTGCGCGCTTGCGCGTGTCGTGTTTGCGTAACTGTTGCTGGTAAAAGCGGTTGGCAAAAGCCAGTACATCGAATATCGACTGCGATTTTTTCTGCAGTTTTGCGTTTTGCGGGCTGGTTTTTTCGCGTGGAACTTCCATGCCGGCCTGCGCCGCGAGCGCTTCGACTGCGGCGGGAAAATCGACGTTGTCGTAATCCATCAGGAAGCCGATGGCATTGCCGCCGGCGCCGCAGCCAAAACAGTAGTAGAACTGCTTGTCGGCGTTGACATTAAAAGACGGGGTTTTTTCGTTGTGAAAAGGGCAGCAGGCCTTGTAGCTGCGGCCGGCTTTTTTCAGCGTAACGCGCTGGTCGATAACCTCAACGATATCGACTCGTTCGAGCAGATCATCGATAAAACGCTGTGGAATCAGCCCGGCCATCAACTTCCGGCAAGTTTGCGCTTGATTTCGCCGCTGACCTTGCCGAGGTCGGCACGGCCCTGCAGTTGCGGTTTAAGGATTGCCATGACCTTGCCCATGTCACGCACGCCTTCCGCGCCGCTCTCGGTAACCGCCGCGTCAATCATCGCGGCGATTTCTTCAGGGCCCAGTTGCGCGGGCATAAATGACTGGATTACGGTTATTTCAGCAGCTTCGATGGCCGCGAGCTCGTTGCGACCGGCTTTTTCAAATTGTTCGATGGAGTCGCGCCGCTGCTTGAGCATCTTGTCGAGGATAACCAGCGCCTGCACATCGTCGACTTCCTTGCGTTCGTCGACCTCAAAACGCTTGAATTCCGACATGATCAGGCGAATCGTGGCGAGGCGTTCTTTTTCCTTCGCCCGCATCGCCGCTTTCATCGCATCGCTGATTCGTGTTTTGGTCGATGAGTCGCTCACGGTAATCGCTCCGGTAAATGTACTGCGCTGAAGGAAAATGAAATGACCGGCTTATGGCGCTGCTTTGTCGGGCAGGGCAGGGCCGTGCCGGGCTGTGAGTATACCGCTTGCGGGGCGGCTCGGCGTGGCCAGGTCGGCGCACTGTGTTAAAAAACGGGCACAAAAAACCCGGCTACCTGGCCGGGTTTCTGATGGCGCGTTGCCTGTCGGGCTGCGCATGGCTTGTTGCAAAGCGCTGGCGATCAATACAGGCGCGATCGCTGGCGTATATCACGGCCAACTTTTTTCTGGTGCCTTTTCACGGCAGCGGCGGCCTTGCGCTTGCGTATTGAGGTTGGTTTTTCGTAAAACTCGCGGCGACGTACTTCAGCGATTACGCCGGCTTTTTCGCAGGAGCGCTTGAAGCGGCGCAGTGCGATGTCGAAGGGCTCGTTGTCTTTAACTTTTACCTGGGGCATTTACCTTCCTACCTTAATCCCGATACTGTGAATTCTGTGTTCGATGAGTCTGCCGGTTCGCTTTTAGCGAACTATTCGTGCAACCGTGGGCCTAACTTCTTGCGCGGTTCAATACATTTACCGCGCTGCGGCGCACGCTGCAAGCTGTTCGCGCACCCACAGGCTGGCACGGGCCGACCGTGGGGCGCGCATTCTAACCGCGCAATGGCCGAAATGCAAAGCGCGGCCAGTGGCTGGCCGCAAACGTAAAGTTGCACAAAAATCCGGTACTTGCACCAGTGCGCTGGCGCAGTCATTTGCGATAATGACCCTCCCAGCCGTATATTTGGCTAAAACCCTGGTGAGACCCATTGCGAGCCTTTAGGAGCCTAGCACCATGATCGTAACGCAGCTAATCAAATCTACTCGTATCCGCGTGCAGCGCAGGCGTATCAGCCGCGCGCCCGGGCTTATAGTTGCTCTAAGCCTGGTTATGGCGCTGCAGGCCTGCGTCCCGGCCAGCCAGACCGGCACCAGTTACTCGCGCGAAGAAGCCAGGCATGTGCAGCAGGTTG